>DAORCZ010000296.1:0-8739 GCA_035345735.1 Pseudomonadota bacterium
CATATTTATTCGAATACCGCACGGGCCGCCGCTCACCACGCCGCGATTGACTATTTGCTAAAGCAGCTTGCGCCCTAGGGCGATTGGCGGCCGGCTGCCGACCGGGCCAGCTAGAATTGACGGATGCCCCGTCGTCACTTCGTCTTGCCGTCGGCCGGTGGGCTGCTGGTCAGCACCGATGTGCATGGTCACGGCGACGACATGCGCTGGCTAGAGCGACGCTTTCGGACCGCGCTCGCTCGGGAGCCCGAGACGCACTGGGTCATCCTGGGTGATCTCGTCCACGCCCCCGACGAGGAAGCCCGCCGCGACCAGCCTGAGCTTTACGACTACCCCGACGAATCGATGGGCCTCTGCGAGCAGGTGCTGCGACTGCAAGGCGAGTTTCCGCAGCAGGTCCACTATGTGTTGGGCAACCACGACCACGGCCACGTCGGCGGACCGCATACCAGCAAGTTCTACCCCGACGAGGTTGAGGCGCTGGAGGCGACGCTGAGCCCAGCGCAGATCCAGCGCCTACGCGGCCTGTTTGCTTCGGCCCTGCTGGCGGTGGTTGCGCCCTGTGGCCTGCTTTTGTGTCACGGCTCTCCCGATGAGTCGCTGGTCGATGTCGCGGCGCTGGATGCCATTCCCCTGGAACTGCGCGAGGCGTCGCCAGAGGGCCGGGGCGTCCTGCGCACGCTGCTCACCAGTTATGGTCAGAGCGACGTCACCGCGCGACAGATGCTGGGCCAGGTATCGCGGGCCGGCGGCTGGGACCTGCAGGTCGTCGTCCACGGCCATGACCGCGACGAACGCGGCTTCTTTCACGAAGGCACGACGCAGGTCTGCCCGGTGTTGTTTGGCGCCCCGCGAGCGGCGAAGCGCTACCTACAAATCGATCTCGGCGCACGCTATCGCCAGGCCAGCGACCTGCGCGACGGCATCGAGCTTCGGCACCTTTACGACTAGCGACGCCAGAAGGTGTTGGTGAGCCACAGTCCCGTCAGCACCGCCGCGGTCAGCCCCAGCAAAACCAGGAACACCACCCAGGGCGGCACCTGCACCTGCTGTCCATGACGACGCACGGTGAAGCCGCGCTCGTGCGGGGTCTGGGCCTGGGCCCGCTTGCGAGCCAGCGTGTGGTAACGCTCGAGTAGATCTTGTCCGTCGAGACCGACCAGGCGGGCATAGGTCCGCAGGTAACCCGAGACGAAGACCGGAGCGGGCAGGATGTCGAGCTGCGCCTCCTCAATGGCGCGAATCCAGCGCGGCGAGATGCGCGTCTTGTCGGCCACATCCGACATCGCCAGCCCGCGGCGCTCGCGGGCGCGTCGCAGAAGGATGCCAAAGTGAAGCTCCCCCGTCGCCGGCGGATCGTCGGTGCTGTTGGGGGTGGTACTGGGGGCGGTGCCGGGTGTCGCGCTGCGGGCCGGGCTGGATGACTCGGGCTCGGCCAGCGGTCGCAGGGGGGGCTGACGGTCACGGACGGGGCGGCGTGCGGCATCTAGTGCCGCCGGCTCCTGAGCTTCGCGAGGCGGCGGAAGCGGCTCTTCGTCTTCGAGCAGGGGCTCGACATCGAGCAGCGCTGGCTCACTTGCCCCGGGATCTGCGACGTCTTGCGCATCCCAATCAGCCGGTTCCACATCGACAGCGTCGCTAGGGGTGTCGCTGTCCTCAGGCATCGCGGGCAGCGGCTTGGCGACTCGCGTGCTGAAAGCGATGGGGGCGTCATCGGCTGGCGCCGTCATGCGCTGGCGCTCTCGCTGCCTTTGCTCTGGCGCGGGGCGGGTGCGACGCTCGATGAACACCGGCTCGTGGGTCGTGTGATCGGCGAGGTCTTCGACGACGGCTGGCGGCGGGTCGACAGGCAGAAGCAGCAGCTTGGACGGTCCACTAGGACTGCTGATGCGCGTATCGGATGGGGTGGGCCGCGCTTGGCCCGCCGCGAGGGGCGCTGAGGCGGGTCGCCCGGAACGCGGCGACGTACGCAGCGAGTTGCCTGCGAGCTTCCTCATCCTTGCCGTCTCATGACTTGCCGTCTCATGACTTGCCGTCTCATGGTTGCCGTCTCACCCGCACGCCTTCTTTACTGCAGGCGTGGCGCACGCTGCAGCGCTTGTCCGGGGACCGGGCTGCGGTTCGCTAGGGGCGCGATCTGTCGCATGTGCCCTGTCGCTTTGTCAACCGAGGCCCCCGCTTTTCTGATACAAGCCAGAGCATGGGCGAGCCGCAGATCTACACCCTGACTTCCCATGCGCTGACCGCTGCTGACAGCATGCCGCTGCGCGCCGACTTCTACGTCCCGGCCGCGGCCGATGCGACGGCGGAGCGGGGCTTGGTCGTGCTCCTGCATGGCTACTGCGAGCACCGCGGGCGCTATCGCCACGTCGCGGAGCACCTGATCCGAAATGGCTACACGGTGCTGGTCGGCGACCTGCGCGGCCATGGCGAGTCGGGCGGCGAGCGGGGCCACGTGGTCCGCTTTGCCGACTACATTGACGATGTCGATGCGCTGCTGGCCGTGGGGCTGGCGCAGGATGCCGCGTTCCGCAAGGACCGCCCGGCCCGGCCCGGTGCACCACCGCTGCCCACCCTGCCGGCCTTCGTCACGCACAGCATGGGCGGCCTCGTCGGCTTGGAGTATGTGCTGGCTCGACCGCATGCGTTTCGACTGATCGCGCTGTCGGCCCCCTTTTTGGGCCTGCGGCTGCGCGTGCCGGCCTGGAAGCGAGGCCTGGGTCTAGCGGCGTCGCTCCTGCGCCCTGGCCTGCGCTTGCCCAACGAGCTACCTTCGAGCTCGCTCTCGCATGACCCCGAGGTCTGCCGGGGCTACGACACCGACCCGCTGGTCACCCACGAGGCCACGGCTCGCTGGTTTACCGAAGCGTTGGCGGCACAGTCCGATGTCCGCGTCCGCGCCAGCCGGATCAAGCTGCCGCTGTTCTTTATGTGCCCCGGGGACGACCACCTTGTCGATACCAGCGTCAGTCAGCAGGTCTTCGATCGCCTGGGCGCCAGCGACAAGACGCTGACCTCGTATCCCGGCCTGTATCACGAGATCTTTAACGAGCTGCAGAAGGACCGCGTGCTCGCCGACCTGACCAACTGGCTGAACGCGCGCTAGCCGGTCTGCCGCTGCGCATCGTCCCACCGCTCACTCGCGACCTTCTTTCCTCGCAAAAACGCCATGACGACACCATCCTCTGCGCCCGCCTCGGCGGAGCGCCCCCTGACCACTGGCCAGCGCTTTTCGGATGTTGTGGAGCTGATGAACCGCCTGCTGGCTCCCGACGGCTGTCCCTGGGATCGAGAACAGACGCTGGCTTCGCTCAAGCCGTTCCTGCTGGAAGAAGCGCACGAGGTCTTAGAAGCCCTGGAAAGCGGCGACGCGGCCCACCACCGGGAAGAGCTAGGCGATCTTCTATTTCAGGTGGTGTTCCAAGCCGCTCTGCGCGAACGCGAGGGGGCATTTCACGTCGATGACGTGTGTACGGCGCTCGTCGACAAGATGAAGCGGCGACACCCCCACGTGTATGGCGACGTTATGGTCAAAGACGCGGGCGAGGTGCTTTCCAACTGGGGCGAGATCAAGGCGGCCGAAAAGAAAGCCGCGGGCAAGACCGAGCCGCGCGGGACGCTAGACGGGATACCGATGGGCCTGCCGGCGCTGCTGCGCGCGCAGCGACTGGGCGAGCGCGCAGCCTCTGCGGGCTTTGACTGGCCCGATCTGGCTGGCGTGCGCGAGAAGCTCCGCGAAGAGCTGGCTGAGCTCGACGAGGCGCTCGAAAGTGGCGAACGAGCCGCCATCCAGCATGAGCTGGGGGATGTGCTGTTTACGCTGACCCGCCTCGCCGCCAAGCTCGACAGCCCGCCTGAGGACACGCTGCGCGCTGCCAATGCTCGCTTCGTCGCCCGCTTCACGGCGATGGAGCGGGCTGCGCAGCGCGATGGGCACCGACTAAAAGATCTGTCGCTGGATCAGATGAACACGTACTGGGAAACGGCGAAGGCGGAAAAAGCCAGCTGACGGACTGTGGGGGATAGACCGCGCCGGGGGGCGCTTCGCTATGGCAGGACGCGAAGCAGGATGGCGGTCGTGTTGTCGACCCCGCCGCTGCTGAGCGCGGCGCGAACGAGCGAGTCGCAGGCTTCTTCGAGGTTGCCGGACATCGTCGCGTCGTGCATGACCTCGCGCAGGATCCAGTCGTCGACCATATCGGTCAGGCCGTCGCAGCACAGCAGGTAGACATCGCCGACTTGCATCGACTCTTTCTGGTGCTCGACCTCGACCGCTTCGTGCAGACCGACGGCGCGGACGATGACGTTGTCGTTCGGCGGGCCGTAGCGCCGCGCCAGCTCGGGATTGTCTTCGTACAGGTTGACCAGCGAGTGGTCGCGGGTCACCTGCACCAGATCGCCGCTCGCCCCCGACAGCCGATAGATGCGGCTATCGCCCACGTGGCAGAGGTGAACGATCGCCCCTTCTTGCCGGATCCCGACAACCGTCGTGCCCATGTTGTGTAGGCTGGGATCGCTTCGGGCTTGGTTGAAGATGGCGAAGTTGGCGTTCTTGATGGCGGTCACCAGGATGTCGAGGTCGTCCCCACCTGGGGCCTGCCCCGAGCGAAGAGTTTGCTCGATGGTGCGAACCGCCAACTGGGAGGCGACCTGTCCGCCAACGTGCCCCCCCATGCCATCGCACACCGCCCATAGCCCCAGGTCAGGGGCCATGAGCATCGAGTCCTCATTCTTTTCTCGCACCAGACCTACGTGGGTGCGCCCCGCTTGCTCTAATCGCATCGTTGAGTATTTTCGACGATATTCCGACAAAAGGTGCCCTGTCAATGAGCGGCCTTATCGGTATCCGAACACGAAAATCGTCGCCCCCACCTGGACCCAGTACTGACGGGACCAAGGAGGGGGAATTGCCCACCTCGGCTGACAGTAGGCGACATGCGGCCCAAGCCGCGGGGCCGGCTGAGCACGCGCCGCGGGCGACGGCCCGTCTGGGTGTCCTATCGCTGCACTTTGAAGCCGGGCGTTGTCGCGTGCAGTGTCCCTTCTGCTATCTCGGCAAGCGGCAGGGCGCGGTCGAAGGGGAGGGCAGCCACGGGGAGCGGACGACGCCCTACGTCGTTGACGAGGGACTGCTGGCGCTTCTGGCGGACGCGCTCGAGCGCCTAAGCTATCGCGAGCTGGCCATCACGCTCAGCGAACCGGTCGAACCGCTGACCGCAACGGGCCTCTTGCCGCGGCTTCTGCAGCTGGCGCGGGAGCGGGGCCTACCGGCTGCCGTGACGACCACACTCGCCGTCGCGACCACCGTGCGCCCCGAGCTCTTGGCTGGGGTGACCCGCCTGAACCTATCGATCGATCCCTTTAAGGGCCCCTCCGCCGGCAGCCTGCAGGCGCCCGTTGGGCAGGTTGCGGCCGCGGATGTCGCCCAGGCGCTGAACCGGGTCGTGGAGGCCTTTCCGGACGCTGAGCGAGTGCTCATCGTCACGCTGTCTACACAGCGCTTTGCCGAGCAGCTGTGCGACGGACTTCTGGCCGATCTGCTGGCCATCCCCACCGTCGATCGGCTGGCGCTAAACGCCGTCAAGCCGCCGCCGCCGTGGTGCGATCGCGCGTTCTGGTTGCGGGCCTTGCACCGCCTGCGACCGCTCCTGGCGCGCGAGCTCGATCGTCGGCTGTTTCTCGACTGCTACGTCGCCGCCCGCATCCTGGGTCTGGGCGACTGCCCGGCACGACCGGATTTGTCACCGGCCCCCAGCATGGCCGCCGCTGGGTCTGCCGTCGCCTTGTCCTTCCGCAGCTGCGTCTATCAGCCAGTCGCTGACTATGCGGTCGGCAGTGCTGACGAGCTGGTGCGGCGGACCGCCGACTTCGTCGCCCCCGCAGTCTGCCCCTTTCCCATTGACTGAGCCGCCCCGCCCGGATTGTCTGCTCTCTTGCCTTCCGCTGGCCAGCCCATTAGTTTACGAGCGCTCAAGTTGCCGGTTCTCCACCCGCCCGGTTTCTGCCGAGGGGACCGATGGCCTTGCCCCGCAGACCAGGTCGCGAGCGCAACCGGCAGCGTCCCCCCCAATCGCCAGTCCAATCGCAAGTAGAGAGCCATGGCAGACGAGGCAAAGTTCCAAGACCGTTTCACTACCCTGAAGGCCGAGCTAGGCAAGGTGCTCGTCGGACAAGACGCGATGGTGCACCGGCTGCTTTTGGGCTTTGTCGCCGGCGGACACATCCTGCTGGAAGGCGTGCCCGGCCTGGCCAAAACGCTGGTGATCCGCACGCTGGCCAGCTGTATTGACGCGACCTTTTCGCGCATCCAGTTCACCCCCGACATGCTGCCCGGCGACGTCACCGGTACGCAGATCTTCAACCCCAAAGAGGGTAGCTACAGCGTCAAGAAGGGCCCGATTTTCGGCAACCTGATCCTCGCTGACGAGATCAACCGCGCTCCGGCCAAGGTGCAGGCGGCGCTGCTCGAAGCGATGCAGGAGCGCCAGGTCACGCTCGGCGAACACACCTTCCCGCTGTCCGATCCGTTCCTGGTCCTGGCGACGCAGAATCCGATCGAGCAGGAGGGCACCTATCCCCTGCCGGAAGCTCAGCTCGATCGCTTCCTGATGAAGGTTCGCGTCAGCTACCCGACCCGCGAAGAGGAGCTCAAGATCGTCGACCGCATGGCCGGCAACACGGGCGAGCCGCAGGTGCAAAAGGTCATGACTCCTGCTGAGATCATCGCCGCTCGCGAGGCCGCCCGGCACGTCTTCGTCGACGACAAGGTAAAGCGCTACGTCGTCGATCTGGTCTCGGCAACTCGCGATCCTGCCAGCCACAAGCTGCCGCAGCTCAAGAGCCTGATCGAGTGTGGTGCGTCGGTGCGCGCCTCGATCAACCTGGTCAAAGTGGCCAAGGCCAACGCGCTGCTCGCCGGGCGCAGCTACATCAGCCCGCACGACGTCAAGAGCATCGCCCACGACGTCCTGCGCCATCGCCTGCTCTTGTCGTATGAAGCCGAGGCTGAGAACAAGACGGCCGACGACATCGTCACGCTGATCCTCGACAACGTCGAAGTCCCCTAGCGTCCATGCTGCCGTCGGAGATCGTCAAACAGGTACGGCGCATCCAGTTTCAGACCGGACGCCACGTCGCCGACATGCTGGCCGGACAGTACCTGTCTGTCTTCAAGGGCCAAGGCATGGAGTTCGACGAGGTCCGGCCCTACACGCCGGGCGACGACGTTCGCACCATCGACTGGAACGTCACCGCTCGCATGGGCGCGCCCTTCGTCAAGCGCTTCCAAGAAGAGCGGGAGCTAACCGTCCTTCTCGTCGTCGATATCTCGGCCTCACAGAGCTTTGGCTCCGCGGGCCGATCGAAGCGACAGGCGGCCGTTGAGCTGTCGGCGCTCTTGGCCTTTTCGGCGATCCACAACGACGACAAGATCGGCCTCCTCTTGTTCCACGGCGGCGTTGAAGAGTTCATTCCGCCGCGCAAGGGCCAGAAACACGCACTTCGCGTGGTGCGCGAGGTGCTGGCGCGGGGCATCGATGCCGACCTCAGTCCGGCGCCGGCGGCGGCTGCGTCGGAGGGGGGGCGAACGCGGCTGCCCTCCTGGATGCGGAGCGCCCTGTCGCGGCTGCGTCGATCGGCGCGGCCGGTCGACGATCCTCGTCGGCGCACCAACCTGGCCGGCGCGATGGAGTTCTGCCGGCGCATTCTGCCTCGGCGGGCCGTCGTCTTTTTGATCTCCGACTTCCTCGACGAGGGCTATCTACCGGCGCTGCGCAGCGTAAATCGTCGCCACGATGTCGTTGCGGTGCTGGTCGGCGACGAGCGCGAGTCGAACTTTCCCCGCACCGGCCTGCTCACGCTGGAAGATGCCGAGACCGGCGCCACCCAGACCTACGACACCAGTTCAGCCGCCTTCCAAGAGGCGCTGGCCGTCTCTGCTACGGGGCGACAGCGTCAGCTGGAGGCGGCTCTACGCGGGGCCGGCATTGATCTCGTGCGCATCGACGCCCGCCGCTCGGTCGTCGATCCCCTGCTGGCCTTCTTCCGCATGCGCGAACGGAGGCAGCGACGATGAAAATCGGTCAAAAGCGCTGCCGGGGTTTGGTTCGTGCGCCGCACCTGATCTGTGCGCTGGGCTTGCTGTTGGTTGCCGCCTGCCGTCATCCCGAGGGCTCCACCGCCCCCGATGCCGGAGTCACGGCCGTCGAGAGCTTGCAGCAGACGCAGGAGTCGGGCCCGGTGCGAGTGAGCTTGAGCCTGCAGCCCAAGAAACCGCGCCTAGGCGATGCGTTGACGCTGACCCTCACCGTCGAGGCGCAGCCCGGGATCCAGGTCGAGATGCCGCCGTTCGGAGAGGCCCTGGGCCGGTTCGCTATCACCAGCTTTACGCCGCGCAGCGAGACCAAGCCCGATGGTTCCAGCCTGCACTCGCAGCGCTACGGCCTGGAAGCCCCGATGAGCGGTCGGCAGCGCATTCCATCGCTGCGCATTGAGTTCACCGACCATCGGCCGGCGGGCGGGACCTGGGTGGCCAGCACCCCCGACGCGGGGGGCGAGCCAGTGCACGAGTTCCTGACCGACGAGCTAGCCATCGATATCGCCTCGGTGCTGGCAGAGGAAGGGGAGGGGGAGCTGCGCGGGCTCCGCGGAGCGCTCGAAGAGTCTCCGGTGCGGGGCGGCCTGTGGCTGCTTGCCGGCGTCCCGGCGGGGGCGCTGCTGATCGTTCTTGCCGTCTGGCTG
>DAORCZ010000297.1:0-8708 GCA_035345735.1 Pseudomonadota bacterium
GTAGCAGTGCCTGCGATGTCACCGGCGATGTGGGAACGCCTGAACACTGCACGCAGGACGAATATCAGGCGCTGTGGTGCGCCGATGGAGAGCGCGCTCCGGCCCTGCCGATGGGCTGTGGCAGGGCCTGCGATCCGCTGACCTCCACGACGGTGGATGCCGCCACGGCGCGCGTGGCGGGGATCAGCGGGGAACAGCTCCTGGCGCAGTATCCGGTGCGGTTTGCCGGTGCCATCGCTTACGACCCGCTGCAGGCAGCGAATCTGGGACGCATCCAGGGGTCGCAGGTCCAGCTGTCCGCGGCAGAAAAGGCGCTTCTGGCCAAAAACGGCTTCGTCCTGTCGCAGCGTCAGCGCTTCTATTCCTTTTCGGGTGCCTATGCCCAGCTCTATCTCGAACACCTGCCGGTCTACATCAGCGCAGACTCCATTCTGCACGCGCTGCATCGCTCGTACGACGACATGCTGGCTGACATCGAGTCGAGCTATCTGCAGGCCGAGATCGGTGGCTGGCTCGACGGGCTGCGGCGACAGCTCGCGGGTCCCACAGCAGCGGACTATCCAAGCGCGCTCAAGACGGAGGTCGACGTCTATCTGGCCACGGCGCTGAGCCTGCTGCGTGGCTACACCCACTCGCCGCTCACCCCCGATGCGGCGGCGGCCAGCGCGATTGCCAGCTGGGTGCAGTCGGCGGAAGCAGCGGCCGGGCCGGCCGATGTCAGTCTGTTTGGCGTACCACTCACCATCGACTTCTCGCAGTTCCGACCACGCGGACACTACACGCGCTCGCCGGAGCTCTCTCGCTATTTCCGCAGCCTGATGTGGCTCGCCAACGCCGAGTTTCGCATCGTGCAGACGGCGGGCGGCTCGAGCCTTTCGCTGAATCGCTCGGCCTTGTCAGCGGCGCAGCTTCTGCACGCGCTGCATGACACCGCAGCCTGGCAGAGCCGCAGGAACGTCGATGCCCTGCTGCAACTCTTCGTCGGCGAAGAAGATCAGCTCACGCTGGAAGGGCTGAGCCGGCTGTGGACGGCACTCGGCGTGCGGACACCGGCCGAGCTTTTGGCCAAGAGCGATGCCGAGGTGCTGACCACGCTTGAGCGGGGCGGCTTCGGCGTGGGGCGCATCGTCAGTCAGATCCTCGCGGGTGGCGTCGAGGTACGCACGTTTCTGCTGCTCGGTCAGCGCTTTGTCCCAGACTCGCAGGTGCTGTCCAGCGTGACCTATAGCCGCGCCGGCGGTGGCAAGGTCCGGCGAATGATGCCGAGCCCGCTCGACGTTGCCTTCGCGTCGCTGCGCAACAATCAAGCACTGCCGCTCTTGCAGGCTGAGCTGAGCAAATACGAATACGCCCCGGATCTCGGCAAGGCTCGCGTGCTCAGCGATGGCTATGGCGAGGCGTACTGGCACAGCAACCTCTACACCGGCTGGCTGGGGGCCCTGCGCACCCTCTCCCCCGACGAGAGCGTGACGGACCCAGCGCGCTATGGCCTGCCGCAGCTGATGGCCACCGAGGCTTTTGGGCGCCGCTTGCTCAATACGCAGCTTGGCTCGTGGGCACAGCTACGACACGACACCATCCTCTACGCCAAGCCATCGACGGCCTCGCTGACCTGCGAGTTTCCCGATGCCTACGTCGATCCCTATCCGGCGTTCTATGCCGCGCTGGCCCAGCTTGGCGAACGGGCCGTAAGCGACATCCGCGGGCTAGCAACGGCAACGCCCGTGCTCGCTCGCGCCATCACCTACTTTGAACAGCTCAGCGAAGTGAGCCGCATGCTCGGTGAGATGGCCGAGTATGAGCGCGCGGCGCGGCCCTTCGCCGACCGCCACCTGGCCTTCGTCAACGAGCTTGTGCAGATCCACCAAGGCTGCACCGGCTTCGCAGCACCCGGCTGGTATCTGCGCCTGATGTGGGATCCGCAGCAAGCCAATCGCGATATTCCCACCATTGCCGATGTCCACACCGACCCCAACTCGGGCGCGGTGCTGCACGTCGCCACCGGTCAGCCGCAGTTGATGGTGACCAGCATCGACACCTGTCAGGGCGTGCGTGCCTACGCCGGCCCGGTCTTTTCCTACCACGAGGTCATCGGCGCCGGTTTCAAACGCTACACCGACGAGGAGTGGTATCAGACCGCCAAGCAAGGTGCCCCTACCCTGCCGTGGCTTGCCGACCTCACCGCGACGATTCCATAGTGCTCGGACTCGCTCAGCCGGATGGAGAGCGACCACTAGGACGAGCGGCCCAGCTCCTGCCAGGCGCTCTCGGTGCGCTGGGCGCGGGCTCGGCCTGCGACGCCAAGTAGGCGGCGATCACGCCCCCAGCGCTCGGCCACCTGCGGCTCGACCTGGGACCACAGCGGCTCGCTGCTCTCGACGAAGCGGGCCGTCGCCCCCAGCACGCCGGCGAGCGCGATATGCATCGGTCGCGAAAGCGGCGAGGCCGCCGCAATCGGGGCGAGCGCACACAGCAGAGCCAGCGCCTCGGTCTGATGGCTGCTCGGGAAGCCGCAGCGGCGCCCCACCTGAACCAAGTAACCCAGCAGCGCGGCATGCACGTGCACATCTTCGATCGTGCGAAACGGTTTGAGATAGCGCTCGTAGCCGTCGCCAGGCAGGAGCTCATCCGACGTCACCAGCACACCTTGCAGGCGCAGACTGGCGTGCGGGATCTCGGGCACAAACGGCGTCGCCGGCCCCGGCAGCAGCGTCACTCCGGCGCGCCCCGTCGGAATCAAGACGGCCTGCAGGCGATTGCGACCCTGCGCATCCAGCCCGCGACTGGCTACGATCAAGAGCCGCTGCGCCTGTTCACCCAGCGTGACGAAGGTCTTCTCGCCATCAAGGCGATAGGTCTCTTTAGCGGCAGCGCCGGTCGGCGGGACCACGCCAAGCTGCGTGGCGATAGCGCGAGGATGGGCCCCCAGACTCTCCGTCGCACACAGTGCCATCGGCTGCCCCGGCTGCACCTCCACCGAGGTGCCGGCAAGCAGCTGAGTCAGCGCTTCCTGATAGCCCGCCGCAAACGCATAGCCCAGCCGGTCGGCAAAAAAACCCAGCGCCGCGGCCCGGCCCAGCGATGTAGAAAACGGCAACGAGACGGCGAGCCGCTGCGCCCAGAAGCTCCCCACCTCATCAGTCACTGACCAAGGATGTGGCGGCGTGCGCAGCAGAAATTCGCAGAGCGTTTCCATCAGAAAATCGCGACCGCAAGCCCGCCTGCGCGGCCTTAGTTTTCCAGGTCGTCGTTGTCGTTGCTGGTCGGCTCGGGGCGACGGAAGCGATGCACCTTGCCGCCATCGACAGCCGTGAGCTCTGGCCGATCTTTGACCACCGCGATGACCACCACTTCACCCAGCGCAACCGCCAGATCCGGGGGCTCTTCGGCGCGCTCGGCAAGCAGCAAGAAGCCGTCTTCGATGCTGACCAGAAAGCCGCCGCCCAAACAGTTGTCGTGCTCCTCGCAGGAGCGCGGGCCGAAGACATTGACCTCTTGGCCAATGAAGCGCTCTAGCACGCCATAGGTAGATCGGCGCGGAAAGGACCACTTACTAGGGGGCTTGGTCATGGTCCATTCGGTATCGCAGAGCGCGCGGCATAGCAAGCGGAAGCATCAGCGAGTCGCCGACTGAGCACGCCGACGTCGCCTAAGCCCGGGAAATCAGCGACGGAATACCGCTAGGAAAAAAGCATTGGCGCGAGGGCTCCTGCGAGTGCCCCGGCCAAGATCAGCCAGCTGGGGTTGAGACGCAGAAAGTGCCCAAGGAGCAGCGCCGCCAGACTGAAGGCCAGCCAGCCTGGTGAGCCCCGCTGCTTCGCCAACAGCAAGCATGCGGTCGCCGCCAGCACCGCGAGCGAGCAGGCATTCACACCGTCGAGAAACCAGCGCAGCGAGCGCGACTGCCGCAGCCGCAGAAGGAGCGCCGCCAAGAGCCAGACCAGCGCAAACGAGGGCGCGAAGATGCCCAGCGTCGCCACCCCCGCACCGGCGGCGCCGCGCACGAAATAGCCGATGCAGGTGGCGGTGGTGAACACCGGCCCCGGCGTGATCTGACCGATCGCCACGGCGTCGAGCAGCGCCTCACGCGATAGCCAGTGCTGCCCCTCGACCACCCCGCGCAGGAGCAACGCGACCAGCACATAACCACTGCCGTAGATCACGCTGCCGACCTTCGCAAAAAACCAAAAGAGGGCGGGCAGCGACACCGCAGTTGCGGCCGGACTGCTGACCGCAAGGCCGCTTGCGGAAGCCGTGCTCGACAGCCACGAGGTGACCCCCAAGAACCCAGCAACTGCCGCGCCCCCCGACGGTGGACGAGCGGGAAGCGAGCGCTGCTGGAGCCATACCGCAAGCAGATACAGCAGGCCGCCACCGAA
This sequence comes from Pseudomonadota bacterium, assembly GCA_035345735.1. Taxonomy (GTDB): domain Bacteria; phylum Myxococcota_A; class Polyangia; order Palsa-1104; family JAEUJZ01; genus JAEUJZ01. The sequence goes on from DAORCZ010000297.1 coordinate 4,380, forward strand.
GAACAGCGGCAGCTCGGGCAGTCCGGCCAGCGCCGCGGCGAAGGCCAAGGCAGCCAGCACGCGCAAGCCGGGCCGTGATAGCGCAGTGCGGCTCAGCGTCAGGCTCGCCAGGCCGACGACCGCGACGACGCTGGCTTGGATCCCCTGCAGCATCGGCTGCACGCGCGGCAGGCGACCGAAGCGCACGTAAAGCCAAGCCAGACCCAGCGTGATAAGCGCCGCCGGACAGATGAAGCACAGGCCCGCGACCAACGAGCCGCGGATACCGGCCCGGCGATGGCCAATGTGGATCGCCATCTCCGTCGAGTTCGGTCCGGGGATGAGGTTGGTCGCACCCAGCAGATCGAGAAACTCCGCCTGGCTGAGCCAGCCGCGACGCTCGACCAGCTCGCGCTGCATGATCGAAAGATGCGCCGCCGGCCCGCCGAACCCGACCACGCTGAGGCCGAAGAAAAAGCGCGCCAGCTCGATTAGGTTCGCCTGTGCCGGACTGTGGCTTGCGTCGGCTCGCTCTGCGGTCGGTTTCATCGGCATCGGTATCGGCGGCTCGCCGCGTTATGCAGCCGTGAAGCCGCCATCGATAAAGAGAGGCGAGGCAGTCACGAAGGCGCTCTCTTCGCTGCACAGGTACAGCGCAGCAGCCGCCACTTCGTCTTCGCTGGCCATGCGCCCCATCGGATGCTCGCGGACCAGAGCAGCGACGACGTCTGGATACGCGGCCTCGGCGTGGGCCATCGCCGCCGTTCGCGTCGCGCCGGGGCACAGCGCGTTCACTCGCACGCCACGACTTGCGTACTCCAACCCCACCGAGCGCGTAAGTCCCAGCACCGCGTGCTTGGCCGCGACGTAGGCATGATGTGCGGCCCGCCCCGTCACCCCGTAGATCGAGCAGAGGTTGACGATGGCTCCGCCGCCGCTCGCGAGGATCGCCGGCACCTGATGGCGCAGTCCGACAAAAACACCGCGCACCCCGGTGGCGATGACTTCGTCAAAGACCGCCAGATCCGCCCGCTCAAGCGGCGCCATGTCGCCACCCATGCCGGCGTTGTTGATCGCAAAGTCCAAGCGGCCATAGCGCTCGCAGACCTGCGCGACCAGCCCACGCACCCCCGCATCCTCGCGAACGTCGGCCGCGACGAACAGCGCCTGCCCGCCCTCTGACTCGATGGCGCGACAGAGCTCTGCGCTGCCCGTGTCGTGCCGGGCACAGAAGGCGACGCGCGCCCCCGCGCGAGCAAACGCGCGAACGATTGCGCGACCGATGCCCGACGTTCCACCTGTGACCAGCGCGACGCGCCCCTTGTAATCAAACTGCATCATGTGTCTGCCCCCCCATGTTGATGTTCAATGCCCGATGCTCGATGCCCGTAGCGGCGGTGGCTGCGCTCTCGGTTAGCGGCGCGGTCCCTGCAGACCCCCGCGGATCATTGCGACGGCTTGCTGCGCCAAGCGCTCACGGCGGGCTGGTCCCAGCCGACGACGCAGGCGCTCGGATGCCAGGACCTCGTGCAGCTCAGCCCCCAGCTCGCTCAGCACGACCTCGGTAAGTCCCGGGCCGATGATGGCGGCCACGAACTGGGTCACCGAAGCGACCTCGCGCCGCTTGGGGATGGCTCCCGCCCGCATGCCGCTGCGCAGCAGGGCCTCTAGCTCGGCGATGCCGGCCGCACAGACGGCGCGGTGCAGGCCGCGTACCTCGGCATCGGCGGCCGGATGGGCAGCCGCTGCAGTGATGCGAGCCAGGCGCGGATACTTCACCAAGAACGCCATGCCGCGCTCGATGTGGTGGGTCAGTGCGGCCCAGAACTCGGATGGGCCGGCCGGCTGACGCAGAAACTCTCGCTTGCGGCGGGGCACCTCTTCGGCAAGCAGCCAGCGATACAGATCCAGCTTGTCGCTGAAGTACTGGTACAGGCTGCCCTTGGCGATGCCGGCGCGCCGTACGATCTGCGACAGCGAAGCCTCGGCGTAGCTGCGCTCAGCAAACTCGGTGATGGCCTCTTCGACCAAGCGGGTGCGGCGATCTTCCGGCAAGCCAAAGAACGTTGCGGTCGGCATGTGACTGACCAGTCATATGACTGATCGGTCACATGGAGCAAGCAAATAGTTCCTCAGCCCGGCGGCGGTCGGCGAGGCAGACCTAGCGGCCCAGACGTCCCTGCTGGGCCTGCCCGCGGATCTCGCCCAGCCAGCTCAGCGCTTCGGGCCGCGTGGAAAAGAAGCGCGTCGTGGGGACGGCACCAACGACGCGGTCGATGGCACGCAACACCAGGTCGATGAGTATGCGCATCACCGAACTGGCCCCGACCACCGCGGTCACCCCGACGACCTTGTGCTGCCGGTGATAGCCAGCCAGTGCTTGCCGGGTGGCGGCAGGAAACGACCACGGGTCCTTGAGGACGATCAGCAAGAGGGCATAGCCGAAGCGCCCCTGCGTCGCCTCGACCAGGGCTAGGCCTTGCAGCAATTCAGCGGGTACGAACTCACCACTGATCTCGATTTCGATCAGGTCATCGGTGACGCAAATACGCTGCTTGCCGATCGTCTGCCAGGCACTCATGCAGCCTCCGCTCTAAGTAAGTAGGATACACGCCCGTCGGGGCGAGCCCGTGGTGGAAGATCCCGCTAACGGCGAGGCTTCCCGCTCGCGAAGCGATCGCGCGCTTCTTCTTCCAAGATGCGGGTGCGGCTGCCGCGCAGTCGCCGCCGGGCATCGGCCTGCTGCGCCGCAAAAAGCTCGGCCGCTTCGCGCTGCCCTCGGCGCTGCAGAAAGGTCTGATTGGCCAGCGTCACCGCCTCGCGACAGCGCCCAAGCTCCGCCTGCGCTGAGGCCACCTGTGCGCCGGCCCGCTCGCGCTCGTCCTGCTTGTGGCGAAGCTCTTGCGCAGCGACAAGAAGCTCGCCGGCCAGCAGTGGACCCGACAGCGCGGCAAAGCGGACCTCGCTCTGCGCCGCGTCCTGGGTGCAGTGTGCGGCGTGTGACTCGGCTTGGCGCAGTCGGGCGAGCGCACTCTCCAGCTGACGCCGAGCGAACTGCAAGTCGGACAGCGCTGCGGCCTCGTCTCGACGGCGCAGGCGCAGGACCTCAGCGGTCAGTGCCTCGTCGCGGTCAGAGCCGGTGGCCATCCCCTCCCCTCATCGACTACTTGCCGCGACCAAGCAGCCGCCGGAACAGGCCCTTGAACCACTCCCAAAGAGCCCGCCAGATCAGCGCCCCCGCATCGAGTGCTTCCGGTTCTTTCGGCTGCACCGTGACGGCGAGCGGACGTGGCTTGGGACGCGGCAGAACACCGGTGGTGATATCGGACGGCTCAGGGGGAGGCGCCGCTCCGCGCGACGGCGCTGGTTTCTCCGCCGCAGGCCCCTCGCTCTTGCTCTCGGCAGCGGGCGGACTCGCCGGCGCAGCGACCGCAGCCTTGCTCTCGCTCGGCTCGGCGGGCACCTCAGCCGGTGCCGCTTTCGCTGTGCTCTCCGCACCTTCTACCTTCGGCGCGACGACCGGAGCCGCGGGCGCTTCTTCGGACTTCACGGCCGCGGGTGGCTGTGCGCTGGCTTCAGTCTTCGCTTCCGCTTTTGCTTCAGCGCTTGCTTCAGTCTTCGCTGCGGCATTTGCTTCGGCGTTTGCCTCCGCTTTTGCTTCGACTTTTGCTTCGCTGTGCTGATCGGACTTTGCGTCGGCTGGGGCCCCCGCCTTCGCCTCGGGCGCAGGCTCGGCCTTGGCTTCGGGTGGGGCTGCCGCAGGGCTGGCCCCGGCGGGGGCTGGCTCGCTGTCTTCTGCGCTGACGATGCGCTCGCGGGCGCGCTCGACAAACTGCTTGAAGAGCTGCTTGGAGACCCCCTCGATCATGCCGCGGCCAAAGCGCACCAGCTTGCCGGCGATCTCGACATCGGCGACGACCTGAACCTCACTACCACCAGCTGCAGAGGTGACGCTGAGCTCCATGCTCATGCGGGCAGAGCCGCCACCGCTGGTGTCATCGCCGGTGCCGCTGAGCTTCAAGCGATGGGCCTGCGCATCGACATCGGACATCGTCGCCTTGCCGCGAAACTCCGAGGTCACCGGACCGACCTTGATCTTCATCGTGCCAAGATAGGTGTCGGCGCCCTCTTGGCCACGCAGCCCCGCCCCCGGTAGACAGCCCGCGACCTGCTCTGGGCTGAGCAGAAATTTCCATACCCGCTCGACGGGAGCCTCGACGGTAAACTTCTCTTCGATCTTCAGGTTGGACATGGCTAGCCTTGATCCTGCACCCGCTTTAGAGCCTCGGGCGTATCGACATCGATTGTGACGCCATCATCGGGCATCGGTACATAGCAGAGCACATCGGC
>DAORCZ010000298.1:0-8708 GCA_035345735.1 Pseudomonadota bacterium
GCGACCTCTACCCCGTTCCCATCGGCGTCCCCGGCGAGCTTCACATCGGCGGGGCAGGTGTCGCGCGTGGCTACCTGCGCCGCCCTGGTCTCACTGCCCGGCGGTTTATCCCCAATCCATTTTCGACGCAGCCCGGCGCACGGCTGTACAAGACCGGGGACCTTGCTCGCTTCCTTCCGGATGGGAATATCGAGTTCCTGGGACGTATCGACCATCAGGTCAAGATTCGGGGGTTCCGGATTGAGCTGGGTGAGATCGAGTCGGTCTTGTCTGCCCATCCCGATGTTGCGTCCTGCGTCGTGCTGGCGCGCGAAGACGTCCTGGGTGACAAGCGTCTATGTGCCTATGTGGTCCTGAATGAAGGTCGCATTCTCGACAAGCCGGCGCTCCGTGGGCATCTCGCAGCCAAGCTCCCTGACTACATGCTCCCGGCTGCCTTCGTCGTCCTTGACTCCCTGCCGCTGACTCCCAACGGCAAGGTCGATCGCAAGCAGCTTCCAGCCCCCCAGGTCTCGCGCCAGTCGGCGCAGCGCAGCGAGCCCCAGAGCTACGCGGAGAAGACATTGGCCGAGATCTACTGCCGCCTGCTGCACTTGGAACGGGCCTTCCTGGAAGACGACTTCTTTGCTTTGGGCGGAAACTCCTTGTCGGCGATGCAGCTTGTCAGCTTGGCGAATCAAGAAAGGATGGGCCTGGGGGTGCGTGAGGTCTTCGCCCATCCCAGGCTCGGTGAGCTGGCGTCGATCGTGCGGCAGGTCGAGACGCAGTGCCTGGTTCGACTGCGCGATGGGCAGGCTGAACAGGGGGCTCTGGTGATGGTGCCAGGGATGGGGGGGACGCTGTTTGCGATGGGTATGTTGTCGCGAGCGCTGCCACTGCGGGGCACGATCTGGGGTCTTACGACGCCCCCTCTCGCCAGCGCGGCACCCATGCCGGAGACTCTCCCGGCGCTCTGCGCGCAGTACGTCCGCGAAATTCAGCAGCACATTCCCCCGGGCCCCCTGCATCTGCTCGGCCACTCCTTTGGGGGCAGCGTGGCCATTGAGCTGGCATCACAGCTCGCTGGTGTCGGGCGTGAGGTCTCGGGAATCTTCCTCCTCGATGCCTGGGCACCCGACCAGGTACTGATGCAAGACGAGAAGAAGCTGCTGTTGCAGATGGTGCGCACACTCGACTTGTCGATCGATGAGGCGCTGTTTTCCGGACTCTCGACAACCGCGGCGCGAGCGTATGTTGCAGAGCGACTGCAAATGCAACAGCTGGGCGGCAGCGACGCCGAGCGATTCCTGAGCGCTGTCTGGGAAAGTGCCCGCGGGGCGTTGGACATGAAAGCGCATTGGCAGCCCGTGCCACCGAGCGCGCCGGTTCACTTGCTACGTGCGGCGTCAGCCCAAGCGGACGCTCCGCTTGATCGAGGGTGGCTGCGATATTTCCCGCTGGCCAGCCAGTGCAGCATTCCGGGTGGCCACCATAGCCTGCTGCGTCCACCCTATCTTCAGACAACCGCCCAGGCCGTGATGGATATCCTGGAAAAGAATCGGCGATGAGCGGAGGCTGCACCCAGCCGCCTCCTGGGCACAGACCCGATGTTAGGCCGCTGGCTGAGGGGGGTGAGCGGAGATCCGATTTTCAGGTAGGAGCGGTAGAGCGTTTGACGCTTTCGGACTAGCTTTATGGTGAGGATACGGATGCGAGCTTTTCGCCTAGCAACGGCTCAAGGTGGTCGCAGCCGGCAGCGCGGAAACGCGCCGCTGCCTGTTCATACAACTGTTTTGCTTGAGCGCGGTCTCCGCTGCTTTGATGGACGTCACCCCAGGCCAGCTCGGTCTGGGCCGCGTCCAATATGCAGCCTCGTGACATTAGGGCTGCATGCGAGCGCTCAAGATGCGGAACGACGACGTCCAGAGGGCTGCCCAGGCGGCTCAGCGAGAGTGCGATGACTCGCTGACTAATGCCCTCGGTCCTTGCCAGAGACGACGGGGCTGAGAGCTCAAGAGCCCGGCGGGCTCGCTGCAGGGCTTCGTCGTAGTTGCCGGCACAGAACGGAACTTCGCTAAGGTGGGCCGAGCGTAGCTCAAAGGCAAGTACGCCTCGCAGTTCTTGGTCGAGCTCATGAACCTGGGTGTCGAGCTCGCGCGCTTTGTTGTGGTTGCCTAGCTGGGCATAAGCGACCGCTTGCATCGTAAAGGCCAACGCCGCGTACGCCTTCTCTCCCGCTCGCAGGAGGTGAGCGCCCACCGGCCCAGTCATTCTGAGAATGCCGTCCCAGTCCATCCCGGAGAGCATGGCCACGCCCTGTTGCAACACGGTTGCAGTGAGCATCTGCGGCTGATTCCGCTCCTTTGCACTGCGGATCACCGTGCCGAAGATTTGTATGGCCTCGTGGTACCGGCCAAGCTGCGCCAGAGCCAGTGCGACAAAGATCTGGCTGCGCTGTGCCTCGGCTTCGTTCTTCTGCTGTTGCAGGAGGGGAATGGCGGGCTCAAGCAAGGTGAGTGCGATCTTAGGATGCTCCTGAAAGACCGTGGCCTGTCCGATTACGGCGGAGGGCAAAGCCAGTAGCTCAGCATCTTCCAGTTCCCGTCCGATAGGGAGCACGCGCTGAAAGTAGCCAATGGCATCGCGCAATTTGTTTGCGTAGTAGAAGGCTCTTCCTGTCAGCAAATCGAGACGGGCTTGACGTAGTTTGTCGGACCGGGTTGCGCCGGCTGTGTCGTTCAGTTCAGCGAGCAGGGTGGCTGCATCGTCGCGCCGGCGAATTTGTACTTCCAGGCCGTCGGCGAGCAGCGAGGTCTGCATCAGGCGCAACATCAGATCGATGCGTTCGCGGCGCAACTCGACACTTGCGGGGAGCGCGGCGAGAGCCTCTAGCGCGGCGCGGTAGTGAGTTCGGGAATCTGATAGGACGCCCAGTCGCTCGGCGTGTTCCGCCGCGGTCTTGTCGTACACCCAGGCGCGCTCGGGCTTGCCGGCGCGATGCAAGTGCAGCGCCAACTGAGTGGCGTGCTCTTCTCGGGCCTCACCGGTGTACGTGGCCTCGATGGCATCCGCCGCCTGGAGGTTCAGCGCTTGCTGTGCCGGTGCGTCCAGGCGACGCAGGATGGACTCGCGCAGCTTGTCGTGGGCAAAGCGCCAAGTCATTCCCTGACTCTCAAGAACGGCGGCGTTGGCTCCCTGCAGCAGCAGCGACCGTAAGGACAGGCTGGGGAACGCATGCTCGATCACCGCGAGGTCGAGCTTGCGCCCAAGTGTCGCCGCCAGTTCTAACACCGGATGGTATTCCAGAGGCAGCTGCTCGACCCTGCGGCGGACGATCCGTTCAATGCCCAGGGTCAAGATTTCTTCAGGCAGCGAGGTGTCGGTGATGCGTTGCAGCTCCCCGGCATGTTCACCCATGGCACGCAAGATCTCGACCAAGAAGAAGACGTTGCCCTCCGTCTGGCGGATCAGATACTCGACGATGTTCGGACTTCGGCCAATTGGGCCTAGCATGCTCTGGCTTAGCTCGGCGATGGCCTCTACCCCCAGACGTCGCAGGGGCATATGGACAAAGCTCGGTAGCTGCTCTGAGAGCTTCGGGGCCTCATCGGAGCGATAGGTGCCAATCAGCAGGACTGGCACACCGGCTGCGTTCTTACTGAGCGTCGTGAGCAGCCGCAGAGATTCCGTTCCTGCCCACTGCAAGTCTTCCACGAGGAAAACGAGGGGACGGGCCAGTCGCTTGAATACGGCTTGCAGGCTGGTCGCGAGATGGGAATGGAGCTCTTCCGGTTTTGCGTTCGGCAGATCTGGAATCGGCCGCCCCAGTCGAGTGACGATATCTGACACGAACGGCTTGAAGGTACTGGCTTCCTGATCTTGGATCTCACCACGCACGCACAGCATGTGCAGGAGCGGCAGCCATTCTTGCTGTATGCCGCTGGCCTCGGTGATGCACTGCCCATCGACAATCCAGCAGCGGTAGACGCTGGCCAGCGTGCGCAGCTCAGAGATCAGGCGCGACTTCCCTACGCCGCTCTCGCCACCTATCAGAATCGCGCCCCCTTTCGCATGCCGGAGGTCGTCCAGTGCGTTGCGCAGAATCCGAAGTTCTTCATTGCGACCTACCAGCACGGCGGCTTGCAGGAAGCTCTCGCGAGTCTCCGCTGTCTCCAGCGGAATCGTCGCCCCAATCGCCGCTTCCAGCGCTCGCAGGACTTCATCGGCAGACTGATATCGCTCTTCCGGGCGACGGCGCAGCATGCGCCGGACGACATCGCCAAGCGCGCCTTCTACCAGAACATTCAGCTCGCCTCCATCCGGTGGGTCAGATGGCATGTCCGGGGAGGTTGCGCCGGTCAGCTCGCTGAGTCGGTTTGTCTGTTGCGTCGTGTCCCCTATCGGGGGGGCTGTTACGAGCCCTAGGGTCCGGCTGTCGTGCTCCTCTTCATCGCTATCGCTGAACAGATCGGCCAGGAAGCTGCTGGTCTGGCTGCGTGGCAAATTGCCCGTCAATAGCTGATGAAGGACCAAGCCTACGGCATAGAGATCGGAAGTCGGAGTGAGCGCTCCGCCTTCGAAAAGTTCGGGTGCCATGTACTCGGCGGTACCGGCGATCTCATCGGTATTGCCCAGGGCGGCGGAGATACCAAAGTCCAGCAGCTTGACTTCCCCATCGACAACCAGAACATTGCTCGGTTTGATGTCGCGATGAAGGATGTTGCGACGGTGAACATAGAGCAGCGCCCGCAGCAGCTGCGCAACGAGTTCCACCTGCTGGGCGACCGGAAGGTCACGTCCCGCTTGCAGGATGGTCTGCGGGTCCGCGAGGACCTCCATCGTGTAGTAGGGACCGTAGAGATCGTCAAAGCCGTAGTTCAGGACACGGATGACGTTGGGATGGTGCAGCGAGGCCAGCATCTGGAACTCGCGCGCGAGGAGGAGGCGGAAGTTCACATTGGCTTCTAGCTGACTGGCATTTGTGGGCGACTTTGACTGCTGGTCATGAGGTCGCGCAATCAGCTTCAGGGCCACATCCTGTCCATCGAGCAGCTGGGTTGCGCGGAACACAGTGCCCATACCGCCTTCGCCCAGCGAGCTCCCAAGAACATAGGCTCTATCGATGATGGTCTGCTGCCCGCTATCACTGCCCCGAAGGATAGTAAGACTCTGCATGATCCCATCATCGCACAGACGGTGGCAAACTGTCGAGGGACTTGTCTCGGATGAGCTTCCGCGTTGGGTTAGAAAACGGAACGTGCGGATGGGAGTCTTCGGAGTCGGCACTGCTCTGTCCCTTTCTGGGGCTTCCGGGAATGGGAGGCAGGTCACTTCTAGAACCCGTCTGCTGCATTTGCTGCAAGGTCTAGAGAAGAACCTGTGGACGTGCTCCCCTCCGTCGGAAAACCCGCGGATGGCTGCGATTTCACTGCGTTTCCGCGGTCGTTCCGATTTCCCCCGACAGGACCTGTTTCGCGAGCGTCATTTTTGGGGTCATGGGTCCGCGATGCACCAAGCCTGACTGGTGGGCTGCGGAGAGGCCGGCGGCAGCTTGTAGGTACAGGCGGAGCAGGGTGTCGAGGTCGTTCTTGGCGTGTAGGGGGTGCTGCTCCTGAAAATGGCGCAGGGAAAGGCCGGCGACGTACTCCATGGCGATAAAGACGGGGCGGCCAGCGGCGCTGTCGTCCTCGCCGACCTCGTAGATCTGCACGACGTTGGGATGCGAGAGCCGGGCCAGGGTCTGGGCTTCCTGCAGTACGCGCTTACGCCCCTGATCGCGACCGCGCATCGCGTCACGCATCACCTTGATGGCCACCTTGCGATCGAGCTCGGGATCGTAGGCGGAATAGACCACGCCCATGGCGCCACGGCCCAAGCGACGGAGCACGGCGTAGCGACCGATGCGGGCGGGCAGCGGATCGTCGGGGGGCGGCGCGTTTCCCTCGCCCAGCCCAGCCCCTCCCGAGTCGAGTAGGGTCGGCGCAACGGCCACGCTGGATGCGTTCTGCAGACGGACCGGCGCGCTCCCCTCCAGCGTCGCAGCCAGACCCAGCGCAGACCCTGTCCCTTTGGCGTGCTCTGCAGACATTCACGTCGATCATAGCCAGCGCACTGCCTCGTGGGCTACAAGCGATTTTGGTTGGCGGGATGGCCGGCTGATTCGAGGGCGAGAGCTGGAGGGCGGTTATGGAGCGACGGTGCGTGAGTTTTGCAAAAGGACTTCGCCGCCCTACCGCTGCCGCAAGCGACGGTTTTATTGCCTAGCCTGGGAAGTTGTGCGCCGCTTTGCTGCTGCGGATGGTGTAGACGATGCGCGCCGCTTCACCCGCGACGCCGATCAGGCGCTCGCCCATGTCCAGATCGGGACCGGTCGTCAGCGTGCGTACGGCATCGCTGGCCAGCACCTCACCGGGGGCGGCCAGGCCCGCCAGCGCCACGGCTTCTTCCACCGCTTCCCCTGAGATGGTCGGGACCAGCGTCAGCTGACCAATGTGCAGACCAGCTGTCGCCGCGATGCCCTGCGCCATCGCAGTCGTAGTGATGCTGAGGGCGCACTGCACCGCGCGCGCCGGCCCATCGAAGTAGGCGACCAGGGTGTGATCCAGTGGAGTATCGACGGTGACCGCGCGGTAGCGCACGAGGTTGCGCCGAACTAGCTGCAAAAGATCGGGGGAGATCAGCGTGCCAGCACCGGTCACCGCAAGGACGCAGCCCGCCAAGGTGCCCGAGGTCATGGAGGTCGGCAGGCTCGAGATGAACGCGTGCAGTGCACTCAGCACGGCGTCGCTGTCACCGGCCCAGGGGACGTGATCGGCGCCAGGCAGTTCGACAAGCTGCGCCCCGCGGATCTGGGCGGCCAGGGCTCTGCTGTCGGCGATCTCGCGGTGGTGGTCATCGATGCGATGCATGACCAGCGTGGCAACGCGCAGCGCGGTCAGCACTGAGTCGGCATTCTGTCCGGCGGCCACTTGAAACATCGCCGCCGCTTCGCTGGGGCTGGCGCTCAGTCGCAAGAACGCCGACCACCAGCGACGATAGGCTGGGTCGTTGGCCAAAGACGGCGCCAAGGTGTCAACGAACAGCGGCCCACCCCAATCGGTGCGAATGGCCGAGAGCTGCTGCTGCAAGAGCGCGGCGCTGTCGATCACTTGCGGCGCGCTGTGGCTTGCGCGCGCGATGCAGCGGCCTGCGCCGAAGAGTACCAGGCCCCGCACGCGCTCTGACCGCGTCGCCGCCATCAGCGCAGCTGGGACGCAGCTGTCCCCCAGCCCCATCACCACGGCGCGATCAATTCCCGCACGGTCCAAGATGGTCACCATGTCGGCGACTTGCTGATCCAGGGTCGCCGGGCCGCGGCTGGCCGAAGACAACCCGCAGCCGCGTCGGTCAAACAGCGTGACGCGCGCAACCGATGCCAGGTGGCGCAGGAAGGTCGCCACGCGCGGGCCCTGCCACAGCTGCTCCAGGTTCGAGACCCACTCCCACGCGATGACGATGTCGATGGCGCCGTGGCCAAAGCTCTGGAATGCCAGGTCGCCATCGGGGCGCTGAATCCAGTTCGTCTGGGGCGCGAACAGCGGAACTTCCCAGAAGGCACGCCTCACCGCGCCCAGCGGTAGCTGCTGGCTGGTACGGACGTTTTCGATGCCGCGCTGGATGAGCTGCGCGATATGCCCATACGCACTCGCCCAAGCGTGCGCCGTCGAGTCGGTCCACTCCGGATCGACGTTGGGTAACACGTCCAGGAGTGCCTTGCCCATGAGGCCGAGGTGGCGCGGCTGGACACCGTAGTGCGCGTGGCGACGGCCTAGCTCGTCCAGGTAAGCGAGCAGCCGCTCCGGGTGCTGCAGGCTGTCGATGGTTAGCTTCAGCGCCGTGGTTAGCATCCGCGCCTGTGGCTCGATGTCCGTTGGGAACAGCTCGCGCAGCGCGGGTTCCAGCGCAAAGAAGCGCTCATAAAAAAGGCGGGCCAAGACATCGCCCTGCCGACTGACGCGCAGAAAGGACGCATGGACGCGGCTGGCGTCCGAGCTGATCTGTTCTCCGCTACTGCCAAAGAACGGCAGATACACCGAAACCAGCGCTTCCAGTTCGTCACGGACGACGTAGGTCGCTGGACGCTCGCTGGGATCGCGCCGGATGCAGCGCTCAATCAGCGTCGTCAGCTGGCGCGGCAGGGTTGGCATCTCTTCGGCCAAGCTCGGCAGGTCATAGCTGGTGATGAACAGCGCCAGCTCCGCCAGCTCCAGCTCGGCATGGGGCAGCTTGCCCGCCAGCAGCTCATAGAGAAGCAGCCCCAGCGCATAGACATCGGACAGCGGACTGGCAGGGGCGCCGCCCCACAGCTCCGGGGCCATATACAGCGGTGTTCCCATCAGCGTGCCGACGCGCGTCAAGCGATTCGACGGTCGATGTGGGTCCCCCTGCGATACGGCAACCGGTGTCGTCCAGCGGACGCTGACGCTGCTTCTGCTGGTCACCACCGGGGGCGCCCCGGCCGGTGTTGCGGAGGCCTCCCCAGGCCTCCCCTGGGCTGTCGAAGGAACCTGCATCTCGGCCGTCGACTCCCCGGCGGACGCCAAATCCGCGACGCTGTGGTCGACAAAACGTGCGATGCCAAAGTCCAGCAGCTTGACCTCGCCTCCCGTCGTCAGCATGACATTGGCGGGCTTGAGGTCTGTCAATTCAAATCAATTAGGTCCGTCGGTGAAGTGAAAGTTCCATAGGGC
>DAORCZ010000299.1:0-3738 GCA_035345735.1 Pseudomonadota bacterium
ATCGCCAGTGGCCGTGTAGTACGCCTTGACGCCAAGCTTCATCGTCGAGGCGTCTTCGAGCAGCACCTGGGCCCGCACGCGCGCACCCGCTACGGCGTAGCCCGTCGCTTGGCCCCCGCGGATGGGGAGCTGATAGACGACCGGCTTGCGGTACGAAGGGATCGCGAAGTCGACGCGGCTCTGGCTGTTGGGCAGCGGCAGCCCCAGGCTGGCCTCCAGGACTGGCAGCGTGGGGTCTTGCGTGCCGGGCCGGACGACGATCTTGACCGCCGGAGTTCCGCTGCGAGCGAGGGCCGGATCGATCAGCAGGCGGTAGCTGCCCGCCGTTGTGCCCGTGCCGCTCTGCGAGAGCGCCGTCGAGGAAATCAGCCGCCCCTGGTCATCGAAGGCCTGGACGCTGAGGGTGCCGACGCCTTCACCGAGCGCGTTGGTGATGCGGCCGGTGACGACGGCAATGTCGTTCGGGCTGCGCAGCCGCAGAGGAAGTTCGCGATCGGCGGTGACCAGCTCGCTGCGCCACAGCGGCGGGGACAGACTGGCCAGGTAGGGGTCATCAAAGCCGACCCAGAACTGGTAGGGCTGCAGCGTCGGAGCCGCGGCCAGGGGCAGCCGTACCGAAAACGCGCCGCGCGGGATCTCGGAGGTCACGGCGCTGGTGTTGTAGTCGTTCTGACCGGCGATGCTCGACGCCAAACGCGCCGTGATGTGCGCACCGGCCAGGGGCTGACCGCTGGCATCGGTGACGGTGCCGCTGACCAGCGCGGTATCGCGCAGCCGGAGGTTCGCGACCCCGTCGCGGCTGAACACCAGATGGGCTTCGTCCTGGGCTAGGAGCAGGTTTTTGCCATCGCCGGCGCTGACGCTGTTCTGGGCTGGCAGGATCTGCACTGCCCACGGCAAAAGGTTACTGGGCGGAGGGCAGGTCCGCTCGCCGGCACAGGCCAGAAGCGACGTCGTCTCTCCCCCACAGGCCGGAAGCGACAACAACAGCCAGCCTGCGACACCCGTCGAGGCAGCTAGGCTTCCAGCTCGATTAAGAAGCTTGCTACGCATAAGTCGAACCGCTAGGGCAAGTCGTTAAGGGCAGATAACTGTCCAGAAATGGCTGCGGTCTACCTCGCCAATCCCTTCCGGGCTAAAGGGCTTGAGATCGTCGCGGAAGCCGCCGGTTGCCAGGACCGGAATAAGATATCCCATCTTACCTGCGAAACCCAAGGTGCAGGGCGGGAATGGCTGACGAAAATCGATGGTGTAGCGCTGCCCCTCGCTCCCCAGTGCCGTCGCTGTTCCCGAGTACAGAAAGCGCGCAGTGTTCATGTCTTCGATGTTGAGGTTGCAGCAGTCGCCGCGCAGCTGCGCATAAAGTCGGGCCGCCACCGCCGGTGTGCTGCTGATGACATCGATTTGAAAGTTGTAACCATCCAGCGTCTCAGCGGGATGAATGGTGCCAAACGGGGGCGAGGCGCCTTTGACTATCAGCAGCGTTCCGCCGTCGCTGGGGCTGTCCTCAGACAGGCTTTGCGGGATCAGGCAGCCAGTGTTCTGACTGCCCAGCAACACCAGGGCAAAGCCAAGCGCTGGCGCGATCCGACGACGGCTGCGCCAAAACAGCAGGCCCAGCAGCAGCGAGCCGGTCGCCAAAAACGCCCAGGCCACCCACTGCCAGCGCGGCTTGCTGCGGTGAATCGCGGGCTCCTTTGCGCTGCCTTTGGCAGCCGCTGGGCTGCTTGCCATCGCCGAGATCAGGTCGGCCATGCCGTCGCCCCCCGCCCGTCGCGCTTGCTGGCTATCGAGGGTATGGACGCGCTCCCACAGCCGGCTGGCATCCGGCATCGTGGGGTCCAGGATCAGGGCTACGCGCAGAAGACCCAGGCCGCGGCCTAAAAGAGCGGTGTCGGATCCGCGTGCTGCCTCGGCTTGCTTAAGCAGGGCTTCGCCATGGCGGGCAAAGGCTGGCGCCATCTCGGCCCGGCGCTCGTGATCCGGCTCGTTGGCCAAGATCCAGCTGAACTCATCGACGGCCCGGGCCAGCTCGCCGCGGGTCAGCGCGCCTTGTGCCGACTCAAAGAGCTGGTCAAAGTTGGCTTCGCGCCGTCGGTCGTAGTGGGCAAACAGGCCCTCGCTCTGGGCACGTGGCGACAGCTTGGCATCGGGGGGCCGACCGAGCACCGCCTGATAGGTCTTGCCAAGCACCAGCACCGCCATATCGCGATAGTTTAGATAGTCCTCTTTCTCTTCGCTCTCCTCGCGGCCACCGGGGAGCTTGCGCTTGCGCTTGGGGGCCGGCGGGGGCGGTGGGCCATCGACGTAGCGCAGCCAGGCCCAGCGCGCCTCGCGACGTACGCGATGCGAGGGCGCCCCCACCTGATCGAGCACCGCTTCGATGGCATCGATGGCCAGCACTTCGCCATAGGTGTGCAGGATCTCGGCGCGGAGGCGGTCGTCGGCCGCAGCCGCCAGAGCCTTGCGCGGAAGCATCCGATCCATGCGATCGAGCTGATAGGCGGCGTACCTGCGCATGCGAAAGCCGTAGTGCGCACGATCGTTGTAGATGCGGACCAGCGTCGGGACGGCCGGGCCTCCGATGTTGCGTAGCGTGCGGCCGCACTCGTCGCGGACCAGGCCTTCGCCGACAAAAGCCAGCGCGAAGATCGCCAGCACCGCCTCGCGGCGTCCTTCGCCGTGATCGTCGGCGGCCAGGCGTCCCAGGGTTCGCAGTACCGCCACGCGCAACAGCAGCTCAGCCCGGGCGGCGCGTAGCTCAGCCTCGGGGAGCTCGGCGATATAGCCGTCGGCGTTGTCACCAGCCAGCTCCAGGGTAATGAGGGCGCTTAGCCAGTCGGCAGCCTCGGGATCGTGCGGCTTGGGGCGCTTGTTGCGCGGGGTGCCCGGGGGAATCGGCGGCTCGGGGCGGATCAGCCACATCGGCGGATCTTTGCCCGGGCCCTTGGGGTATTCGGGGTTGGGGTACTGCGCCCAGATGGCGTGCACTAGGCGTCGCAGGAGCGGTAGCCGACTGTGCAGCGGCCGGCCGGTAAACTCGCTGTAGATCGGCAGGCTCTCGGCGGGGGCATCGCTGACCCGCTGGATCAGCGCGCGACGCTGGGCCAGGCCAGCGGCCGCCAGACTGTGCTCGATCCGCTCTAGCTCGGCGGCGGAGGCGATCGGCGCGGCGGCCGTCACGACGTGGGACGGCGCCTCGGCCAAAGCTGGGCTCGTCGTGCCCCAGGTACAGAGCAGCAGGACCAGCCAGCGAGCGCGGAGCCCGGCGGTTTGCACGCCTTGCGGCAGAGATGGGGGGCGAAGGGAATTCGGCAAGACAGGCATCACAAAAGAGCGCCCCGCCTCGTCTTCAAACAGGCAGGACGGAGAGCGGACGCGGGCTGAGTTTTCGGGGGTTATCTGGCGTGTGGCAGTTGCGCATCGGACCGCCGGGGGCGGCCGGGGCCCTGCTTACGCGGGCGTCGGGGCGACGGGTGGGATCAGGATGATGACATCGCGTGAGTCGAGGTTGGCGCAGCCGCCGGCGCGGACGCGAATCGTGGCGTGGAACACCTGCGGACGCGTGGTCTCGCGCACGATCTCGTTTTTCGCCTCGACCATGAAGCGCACCAGGCTGCCCGGCGTGACCTTCTTGAAGCCCTGGTCGGTGATGATCGGCGGCGGGATGAACGGCGGCGGCGGCGGCGGCAGGGCGTCCAGCGGGATGATGCTGGAGATGAAGTCGGCGGTCGTCTT
>DAORCZ010000299.1:3838-8679 GCA_035345735.1 Pseudomonadota bacterium
GTGGTATCGACGGCGAAGAAGACGTCGAGCGACTGCACTTCGGTGGTGAAGGTCAGCGGCTTCTTCTGCGGCTCGATCATGTACGGCAGGTTGAAGAAGAAGTCCTGCGAGTTGCCGGTCGTGCGCAGCCAGACCACGGTCAGGTTGGCGACGCTGGCCAGCTCGCGCTCAGGCGTCTTGAACTTGGCGAAGATGCGCGTGAAATCGACCTTGTTCGCCGACAGCACTGAGCTCTTGAACGTCGCGCCCGAGAACTTGCCGACCGCGCCGTTATCCAGCGACCACTTCACCTTGCGCGTGAAGTCAGCGCTCGATCCGTCCGAGAACAAGCCGCGCACCGTGAACATCTTGCTGGCCTCGGTGTTGAGGTCGACGAGCAGGATGTCGTTGTTGGGCTTGATGGTCAAAGAGACGAGCTGCGCCTCGGTGTTGTCGGTCCCCTCTTCCGACTCCAGCTCATCATCGTTACGACCGTAGCCGCAGGTGGTGAGCAGCGACAGACCTCCGAGGGCCATCGAGGTCGTAAAGAGGAACCTTAGGCCAGGTCCGGATCGACGCGAGAGCAACATGACAGCCTCCTCCTACAGCGCGAAAACCGTCGGTCGTCAGCAGGTGACTTGCGGCGGCAGCGGGAAAGCGAGTTGGGAGTACAGCGGGGACAGACGAGTGGGGGGAACCTAGTACGAGTGCGGCGGCGAGATCAATAAACTCTTCGCAGCGAGCCGAGACGTGGCCCGAGACGCCGATCGAGACGCCGATCGAGACGCCGATCGAGACCCAGAGCGGCCAGGGTTTCGCCGTTGGCAGGCTCGTGCTCCTCAGCCAACCGGGGAAACCTGCGAAGGAACATCGAGAGAGCCTGGCGCGGCCGCACAGAGGGCAAGACTTCGGGTGAGCCAGAGTGATAAGATGCTCTGGTCTCCCCATGTCGACACCTACGCAGACCCCCTCTCTATGTCCCCGTCAACCGTCTCTTTTGCGCTTGCACGGCTCGCTGCCCCGCCTGCTGGGTTGGGGGGGCTTGGCTTTGGTGCTGGCCTTGGGCGCAAGCTCGGCGGAGGCGCGCACGCATCGCCGTGACAAGAAGCCGGGCGATGCGGCGGTGCCCGCGGCGGCCGATGCCGGCAAGCCGGCGGGCAAAGAGCCGGCGCCGGATCCGAACAAGGATCCGAGCAAGGATCCGGCTCCGGCGGCGGTGGGGACTGCCGATGCGGCAGGCAAGCCAGCGGCTCCGGCCCCAGGCGCGGCAGCGGCTCCGGCGGGCAAACCCAGTCCGGCGCCGGCGACGACAGCTAAGCCGGGTGCCACGACGGCCGCCCCGGCTGGCAAGCCTGCCCCCGCGGCGACGGCGACTCCAGCTGGCAAGCCCGCTCCGGCGGCGGCTGAGCCGGCCAAGCCCGCGAGTGCGGAGGCGGCCACGGCCCCGCCGAAAGAGCTTCAGGTTTCTGAGCCGCGGCAGCAGGCCGCGCGTGAGCACTTCATGCGCGGTGTCGACCTCTACAGCCAGGCCAACTATCCCAATGCCTGGCTCGAATTTTCCGCCGCGTACCAGATCGTGCCGCTCATCGATCTGCTGAACAACATGGCGCGCTGTGAGGTGCGCATGGGGCGTCCGCGCGATGCGCTGGATCACTTCAAGCGCTTCATCGCGGCTCGGCCCAACGATCAGGATGCCGAGTACATCAACCAAGAAATCGCGCGGCTAGAGGGCGAGCTTGGCCGTCGAGCGTCCTCGGGTCCGGCACCGGATCAGACGGAAGCTCCGGCGTCGAAGCCACCACCGCGCATCCCGACCTATTCGATCTTCGCCGGGGCGGCGACGGTGGCCGCGGCGATCGCCGGCGGCGTCACGCTGGGCCTGGTCAACAGTCGCTATGGTGATCTGAAGGCGATCTGCGCCACCGTTGGCTGCCCGGCGGAAGATGTCGGTGTCCTTGAGCGACAGTCATTTGCCGGCTATGGCCTACTGGGCGCCGCGGGCGTCGGGGCGGCTGTCACCGGCATCCTGCTTTTCATCGAGCTTCGGGGCAACAAAGAGGCCGGGCTGCGCCAGTTTTCCACCCTACGGATCGGCGCTCCACTTGCGTCCTTCGCCCTGCCAGGGAGGTTCTAATGCGCTTGCTTCGCTTAGCTTCAGCTGTTCCGATTTTTGCCCTCATGAGCTGCTGGGATTTCAGCGCGCTCAACGCCACCAACACCCCGCAGTTTTCCGACGGCGGCGGGGTCGACATGTACTTCTGCGAAAAGTCGCCACTGTCGATTGCCGAGGACTGCACCGACGGCATCGATAACAACGATGACTGCCGCACCGACTGCGAGGATCCGCAGTGCACCCTGACGCACCTAAAGTGCGTCGATCCGACGAACCAGATCATCGGCTACGGCAACAAGATCCAGGCGACGAACAACTGCCCGGGCTCGCAGACCACCACCAGCATCAACCAAAACTTGGCGCTGGCTGCCGACTGCTCGAACGGCTGCGCCTGCCAGACCAACAGCAACTGGCGCTGCAGCAGCACGCTGCACGTGTTCGACGACCAGGCCAAGTGCATGGGCAACATGGAGCGCGGCAACGCCTCGTTGCTCAGCGGCGCCGGAACCACGCCGCTCAACGACTGCGACCCGATCACCGCCACCGCGGCGGCGACCGACTACTTCAAGATCGACGCCATCACCTCGACCTGTCCGGTCGACACCACCAAGACGGGCACCAAGTCCGCCTCGTGGGGCAACTCGCAGAAGTTCTGCTCGACGACCCCGACGACCACCACCTGCCAGACGATCGCCTGCATGGCGGCGGCCGGTAACTGCATCGCCTTTAACGGCAACATGGCTAGCTGCCCACCGCCGTTCGCCTTCAAAGAGGTCTGGTACCGCAACTACACCGACAACCGCACCTGCACGTGTAACTGCGCTGCCGGCGGTGGATCGTGCGCGATCAATGCCGGTCAGGCGCAGTTCACCGACTCGCTGATGTGCATGACGGGCGGAAAGACCGCCAACGCGACGCAGACTGCAACCTGCGTGCAAGCCGGCCTGAGCGGCAGCACTGCGGCCCTCGCCTTGAGCTTCCAGGCCCGCCCGGTCTGTGCGGCCAGCGGCACGGCGCCGACCGATCTGGCGGCCGAGATGACGGCCGGGCGCGTGAGCCTGAACAACCCCATCACGCTCTGCTGCCAGCAGTAACCGCGCCCCCCCAGCGCTGGGCCCGAAAAACTCAGGACCCGATCTCTCCCCCCTCGTTCTTTCTAAGTATCCGACGACTACAGCGGCGAAAAGGCGATGCCGGACAGCGCATCGGCCATGCGGTCGTACACGACGTCGGCGATCAAGAAGCGGCCGGCGTTGTTCACCGCCTGCGGATAGAAGCCGCGGCTCTTGTCGGGCGTCATGCTCAGCGTTTGGTGCGTCCAGCCGGTCATGCCGCGGCGCGCCACTTCCAGCGAGTTCGCGGTCTGGTCTTGGTAGACCACCACCGGCTGATCTCCGTCGAGGAACAGTTGAACGCCAGCGCCCACCAGGTGCACATCCTGCACGCCCCCGACATCGCGCAGGCCGGCATCGGCGATTTCGACTTTGGTGCCCATGCCGTCCTTCCAGGCGCGGTACAGCAGGCGGCCATCCTTGTCGCCGTACGCGACATGCAGCGTGCCGTCCGTTGCCACCGCCGCACCGATGTAGTCACCGACATGCACCCTGCCATCGCCGCCATCCAGGGTGACCACTTTCCAGTCGGGGGCGGCGGCCATCTTGACGGCTCCGGTGGCGTTATTGTGGAACACCACGACGGCACCGCTGGGCGTACGGATCAGGCGCGTGTACAGGCCGGTTCCTTCCGGCTTCATCGCTGGCGGCGTGCCCAGCGCATCGACGCACTTGCTGGCGATGCAGGCCTGCGTGTTCTTGCAGCCGGGCATGCAGCCGGTCTCGATCTTCTTGCACTGCGTCGCCACCTTGTCCTTTTTCATCGGGTCGATGTAGACGCAGGCCTCGCCCATATCGCACAGCCCGGCGCACGAGATCGCCTGCTCTTCGATGGCGTTCTTCTGCCAGCCCTCGGCGCCCGTCGGATCGGCGGCGCCCGCCTTGGCCAGGATTAGCTGCGAGGCGAACTTGCCCTCGTCCTTGCGGATGCCGGTCAGCATATAAGCCACCGTCGGCACGTCCGCGTCGTCGAGGATCAGGCTGTTGAAAAAGCCCGCCTTGCCATCGGTGGTCGCCGAGATCGTCGAGATCTGCCACGGCTTGCCCTGGTCTGGACGAGAAGCCAGCTTCACGGTGCCGTTGGTCACGTCTTGGTAGGCGACCACCGGACGGCCCTTGCTGGTCAGCGCCAGCGCCGCAAAGCGGCCGACGTCGTCCGCAGGATCGTCGTAGCCGCCACGGTAGGCGTCCTTGCCCTTGCTCGTCGGCTCGCCGCTCGGCAGGCCATCGACGGGATACCACGCAAGCTTGGCGGTCTGCGCCTCCTCGAAGCCGACCTCGGTGTAGGCCAGGTCGCCGTAGTTCGAGTCATAGGCCGCGATATAGATCTTGCCGTCGCGGGCCACTGCGCTCTGGTAACGGCCGATCTCGTCGATGGTGCTGTAGAAGGGGTTGGCCGCGCCGTCTTTGTCGCTGTTGTCGCCGACCTTGTTGCCCTGGCAGGCCAGGTTGCTGCCGCCGCCGAGCACCGCCCCCGCCGCCGCGAACAGCGAAAACAGGGTGAAGCGCGAAGCGCGTCCGCGCCGCGACAGGCCGAGCAGAGTCAGCAGGCCCGCGACCAGCGCCGCCACACCCATGCGGCCCGAGCGACCAAGGCCACTCGGCGCGCCCATGCTGCAGCCGCTCTTGGGCACGTC
>DAORCZ010000300.1:0-5337 GCA_035345735.1 Pseudomonadota bacterium
CTCCTCCTGGCTTTTGGCTTCGTCGGTCCGCTGCTCGGTGCGCAGTCTGCCGGCGACCCGATCGAGCGGGCTCGCTTTGTCACCCACCTCTTTCTGCGCGGCGCAAACGTGCCGCAGCGGAGGCGCCATGCATCCACCTGATGTCGTTCCCCTGGTGCTGGAGTTTTCACAGATCGGTGGCGAGGCGCTGCCGCGCGTCGGCGGCAAGGGAGCCAACCTGGGGGCGCTTTCCGCCGCCGGGATTCCCGTTCCACCGGGCTTCTGCTTGACCACCGCTGCCTACGATCGCTTCCTTGCTGCGCTGCCCGATCCCGAGGCGCAGTTTGCGGCCATCGAAGCCTTAGACGGTCAAGATGTCGATGCCGCGCGTCGCGCGTCCGAGGCCCTGCGGCAGACGCTGGGCACACTGCCGATCCCGGATGAAGTCATCGCCGCGCTGAAAGAGGCGCACGCCCGCCTGGGCCGCGAGCACCCACTGGCGGTGCGATCGAGCGCGACGGCGGAAGATCTGCCGGGGGCGAGCTTCGCTGGCCAGCAGGACACCTACCTCAACATCCGCGGCGAGGCGGCGCTGATCGATGCCGTCCGGCGCTGCTGGATCTCGCTGTTCACCGATCGCGCGGTGCTGTACCGGGCGCGCAGTCACTTTGGTCAGCGCAGTGTGCGCCTGGCTGTCGTCGTGCAGCGGCTCGTCGATCCCGAGGTCTCGGGCATCTTGTTTACCGCCGATCCGGTGAGCGGCCATCGCGGCACGCTGTCGATCGATGCCGGCTTTGGGCTGGGCGAAGCGCTGGTCGGGGGCCTGATCAGCGCCGACCTATATCGCGTCGATCGCCGCCGCCACGTCGTCACGCTGGCCCAGCCGGGCGACAAAGCCTTTGCCATCCGCTCGCTGCCCGGGGGTGGGACCGAGCGCGTCGATCTGCCCCCGGCGCAGCGTACGGCTCGTGCCCTGGATGACGCGCAGGTGCTGGCCCTGGCCGACGTGGGCGAGCGCATTGAGGCGTTCTACGGCGGGGTGCCGCAAGACATCGAGTGGTGCATCGCAGGCGGACAGATCCACGTCGTGCAGGCCCGGCCGATCACTTCGCTTTTCCCGCTGCCTGAGGCGACATTCCCGGCAGGTGGGCTGCGCGTGTACTTCAGCTTCGGCCACGTGCAGATGATGCTGGAGCCGATGCCCAAGCTGTCGCGCGAGGTATGGATGTACTTCTTCCCCGCCGGCAAGGGCGATCCGACACCGGACAGCCCGGCGAAAAAGAGCCCCTACATGACAGAGGCTGGAAGCCACCTCTACGGCGACATCACCGAGCTTCTGCGGGTGCCGCGTCTGCGTCGCCTGATCTTGCCGGCGCTGAGCGTCGTCTACGCCGATATGGAGCGCGGCTTGTCGTTGCTCGCCGAGCGGCTGGGTAGCGAGCCGGAGGGACGGCTGCGCGATCTCTTGCCGGCGGTGCTGCGCGTCGTCGGGCCGGTGCTATTCCGCGTGCCGCTGGTCATTGCCCATGGCGAGCCCGAGGCCGGAGCCCGCGCGGCCGATCGTCGAATCGACGATCTCCAGCGCGAAATCCGCGAGCGCATCACAGCCGAGCCAACGCCGGCCGGGCAGCTTCGACGTGCGATGTCCGAGCTGAACGGCGTCTTTTCCACCGTGCGCGCGCCGCTTTCGCGCATGGCCGCCGGGCTGATCGGCCATCGCCTGCTCCTGCGGCTGGCTAGCGCCGACTGGGCCGAAGGATCACGGGCCGCGCTCGACGATCTGCTGCGTGGCTTACCGGGCAACGTGACCACGGCGATGGATCTGCAGGTCGGGGACCTGGCGGATCGGGCCCGAGCGCACCCAGAACTGGTGGTGCTGCTGCGTGGCGATGGCGTAGGCATGCCCTGGCCCACGCTGCGCGAGCGCATAGCCCAGGTCGCGGGGGGAAACGATTTTCTCGTCGAGCTGGATGCATTTTTGGCCCGCTATGGCGACCGGGCGATGAGCGAGATCGACGTATCCCGGCCGCGCTGGCGCGAAGATCCGACGGCGCTCTTGCGAGCCATCGCCGGCGGCCTGGCCAGCGGCGAGAGCGGAAGCCATCGCCGTCGCCATGCCGCCCAGGTCGAGATCGGTGAGGCGGCGCAGCGAACGCTGGTGGCGGCCGCCAGCCGCGGTCCTGGGGGGCGCCTGCGCGGCCGGCTCATCGAGCGCCTGTGCCGCGTCGTGCGCGCTGGCCTGGGTCTGCGCGAGCATCCCAAGTTCATGCTGGTGCGCATCTTCGGCGCGCTGCGCACAACCGTGCTGGGCGTCGGTGAGACGCTGGTTACGCGCGGACAGCTCAGCTCGCGCGATGAGGTCTTCCACTTCGGCTTCGAGGAGCTGCTGACCGCGCTTTCGCAGCCCAGCCAAGATCTGCGCACCGAAGCCGCGCATCGCGCTGCGGAGCTGCTCCGCGCTCGCGGCCGACGGCCGCCGTTTGTACTGTCGAGCGAAGGCGAGACGCCGACCTTGACCCCCAGCCGAGCCGATCTGCCGGCCGGCGCCCTGCCCGGAACCGCTGCCTCCGGTGGTGTCGTCGAGGGGGTGGCGCGGCTGGTGCGCGATCCCGAGCGCGAGGTTCTGCACGCCGGTGAGATCTTGGTCGCCGCCTTTACCGACCCCGGCTGGACCCCACTTTTTGTGCACGCCGCTGGCGTCGTCACCGAGGTCGGTGGGCTGATGACGCACGGCGCGGTGGTGGCCCGCGAGTACGGCATCCCGGCGGTGGTCAGCGTGGCCGGCGCCCTCGACAAGATCCGCAGCGGTCAGCGCATTCGCGTCGATGGCACGCGCGGCTTCGTGCAGATCCTGGAGGACGCATGAGGGGCGCACTCATCGTCCTTGGCCTGCTCGCCATCGCGCTGGCTTTCGTCTGCTATCTGCGCGGTGGGACAGCGCTCTTGCTCGACGGTCTGCGGGCGGGTCTGCGCGGCGTCGGGCCGCTCCTGCCGATGCTGGTCTTGATGTTCGCGCTCGCCGGCTTTGCCGAGGTGCTGTTGCCGCGTCAGCTGGTGGCGACGTGGCTATCGGACTCGTCGGGGATCAAGGGCCTTTCGATAGCCGTCCTGCTGGGCATCGTGACCCCGGGTGGGGGACCGATTGGGCTGCCCATCGCTGCCTCGCTGCTGCGGGCCGGGGCGGGCGTAGGGGTCATCGTCACCTACCTCAGCAGCATGGCGCTGCTTTCGTTTGTGCGTGTGCCGCTAGAGCTGGGCATCTACGGCCTGCGCCTGACCCTTTTGCGCATTGTCTGCTGCCTGCCCCTGCCCTTCGTCGCTGGCTTCGTCGCGCAGCACCTCAATCGCCTGGCCAGTCTGCTGCTGGACCGCCTGCCGCAGTAGGGCGCCGCAATGTGCTAATCCCCGCCCGTTTTGTCCGTCCGCCGAACGACGAACTGTTGCAAAATGGGCTGGAGGCATGCCGAGGTTCTTCCTCAGTCGGTGCACCGACCCCTCCGAGACGGGTGGGCGAGGGGTCAAGCAGGTGGGCGGGCGCGGAGCAGCGCTCGGGGGGCTGTGTGCCCTGTCGCTCGCCGCGAGCCTGAGCGCACCCGGCTGCGATGCCAGTCCGGGGCTGTCGTCGACTCTGGCTTCGGCCGCTTCCGTGCAAGGGGGCTCGCAGGAAGCACCGCACGTCGCCCTGCCGCCGCTGCCGCCGCTGCCTGGCGACCGCCTGCTGTATCGCTTCTGCGACCACGCCGGTGACGCGACGCTGGAGCTGACTGATGCCAGCAGCGGAGGCCGTCCAGGGGCGAGCCAGAGCCTGCGCGAGCGCTTCCTGGGCTTTGACTCGCCGTACAAGATGGCCAGCCCGTATAGCGGCCTGCGCGGTGACAGCGCGCTGCGCGTCATCGAGGTCGCCATCGCTGAGCCAGCGGTCGAGAAGTATCCCCGTCCCCCCGAGGCGGCGACCACATCGAGCGGTGAGGCCGCGCCGCGCTTCGATCCGGTGTGGAATCGCTACCGCGGCGTCTACGAATCGAAGGTCGCGCTGTTTGCCCCCGCTCCGGCCTGCTATCGCTATCGTCTGTCCCTGCCCGCCCGGGGCCTGTTGTCGTTCCACTACGCGGCCATCCCATCGCAGAAGGGGACGGACAGCCGTGCCCTGCCCGTTGATTTCAGCGTCAGCGTTGATGGTCAACGAATCTGGACGGCGCAGGTCGGCCCCGGCAAGTCCAAGCCCACTCCCGGCGAGGGAGCGACCGTCAGTCCGCCCGGACACTGGCACGCCGCCAGCGTCGAGCTACCGGCGGAGGCGAGCAAGCCCGGCACCAC
Organism: Pseudomonadota bacterium; assembly: GCA_035345735.1. Classification (GTDB taxonomy): domain Bacteria; phylum Myxococcota_A; class Polyangia; order Palsa-1104; family JAEUJZ01; genus JAEUJZ01. The sequence goes on from DAORCZ010000300.1 coordinate 4,297, forward strand.
CCGGCTGCACGAGGTGGCGTTCTGCACCGCGCTGGAAAAGCCCGCCGCCAGCCCGCCACGCGACGGCAACAGCCGAGTCGAAAACCCAGCCATCGGCACAGCCGCCTGGGGCACCCCCGAGCTGTGGTCGCTGGCCGAGGGAGCTGCCGGCCCCAACGTCCTTTTGGTGCTGATCGATACGCTGCGTGCCGATGCGCTGTCGGCGATGCCGGGGCTTAGCCAGTACAGCCGGGGCAGCGTTCACTTCAGCCAAGCGATCACCGCCGCGACCTGGACCCGTCCGTCGCTGCTGGGCCTTTTGGGGGGCGAGCTGGCAACCGCAGTGGGACAGAGCGCCGAAGAGATGATCCCCAGCGATCGTGAGCGCAAGCGCTTCTACGCGCTCGACCGTCGACTGCTGCCACGCGCGCTGCGTGATGCGGGGTACAAGGTCGCCTCGATCGGCAACAACTTCTTCCTGCTTGGCTATCCCCAGATCGGCCTCAGCCTGGGCTTTGATGAAGTCGCCGATGTCCGCCATCCCGTCGAGGACACGCCGGCGATCAGCCGCGCCGCGATCGCCTTTCTGCAGAGCCAGGCGCCGCGCGGACGCTCGTTCTTCCTGCAGCTGCACTACGACGCGCCGCACTGGCCCTACACCCCGCCGCCCGAGCATCTAAAGGGCATCACCGACGCGCAAGTCGCGCAGCTTATGGGCATCCCGGAGAGCGAGCGGGCTGGAGCGCGACTCGATCCGCAGGCCCGCGCCTACCTGGGCGAGGCGGCCTATGCCGATGCTCAGATTGGCCTCGTGCTGGCGGAACTGCAGCGGCTGGGGCTGCGCGATCGCACGCTGGTCATCATCGTTGGCGATCATGGCGAGGTCTTCGATCCGCGGCACAACCACTACGTCCAGTCGCTCAAGCAGCCAACGCTTTATCACCACGGCTGGTCGGCCTACGACGAGATCCTGCGCGTGCCGCTTTTGCTTGGCATGCCGGGGCGGCTGCCCGGCGGCACGGTGGTAAATAGTCAAGTACGCTTGACGGATGTGGCCCCCAC
>DAORCZ010000300.1:5437-8674 GCA_035345735.1 Pseudomonadota bacterium
ATGCGAGTCGCGGAAGAGCTCTACGATCTGCAGGCCGATCCGTTTCAGCACAACGATCTGTTGGCCAGCTTCTACGCTCCGAACAAGAAGCCCACCGACGCTCAGCCGAGCAGCCCAGCGAGCCCGCCAAGCCCACCAAGCCCCAACGATCCGCTGGCCGATCCGCGCATCGGTCCCATCCTGGGTCGCCTGCGCGAAGAGTTCTCGCGCCACACGCCGCAGTCGCCCGAGCAGGGCCTGCCGCTGGTCCATCTGATGCTGGCTCCCGACGCGCGGGCCCAGCACCTGCTCACCGGAACGCTGGTGTCGAGCGACCTTGGGCTTTCGGTGCAAGGCGTGAAAAACGGCGAAGTGGTGCCGCGCGGGCCAGGGCGCATCGAGATCAAGCTGCGGGCCGGGGGCGTCGTCGATGTCCTCGTCGATCCGACGGCCCGGCTAGAGCTGAGCCTGGCTCGGGATGGACTTGCGGTGGCCCCGCGCGAGCTCTTGCTGGGCCCGTTCTCGCTGCCGCTTCTATCGGGCCGGACCGAGGCCAAGCCGGCCACTGCAGCGTCGTCCACAAGTAACCCGGAGGCGACGGCCAGTAGCGCCGCCATCGTCCTCGACGGTGCGCTCCTCGACCGCCTCAGCAGCAGCTATGCCCCCGTCCCGGGTGAGCGTGGCGAGATCTTGCTCTGGCGCGACCAGACCGCTCCTGGACTCGCCGCCGCCAGCACCAGCCCAAGTGCCGGCGCGGGCCCGACTTCCGGTGGCGGATCTGCGTCCCCCTCGAAGAGTGCAGCCGAGGTCGAGACACTGATGCGCGACTGGGGCTACGCCCGGCCCGCGACGACGGCCCCGGCAGCCAGCCCAGCGCCGACGGCAAAAAGCAGCGCCCCGGTAGACGGCGGTCCATAAAGACGACAAGTCGCGGTATGAACGGCGCATGCGAGTCGTCTCTGCGCTGTGCTTAGTGTTCGCGGTTGCCTGCGCCTCGTCATCGCCGGATGAGAGCACCGACCTGCAGGTCGGCGGGGTGACGGACGGGGGCGAAGGCAGCCCTGATCTGGCGATTCCACCGCCTCCCCCCGAAGCCTGCGAGGCCAAGCCGATCGCCACCGGCGAGGCGGCCAAGTGTGATGTCTCGGTCATCTATGCGCCACCGCGGGCGGCGACGCAGATCGCGATTGCTGGCGAGTGGAACGCTTGGACGCCGCAGTCCCTGGGGCCGCCGGATCTGGAAGGGCGCTATCACGCCAACCTCCGGCTCGCTCCCGGTGTGTACGGCTACAAGCTCGTCCTCGACGGTACCGAGTGGCGCCTACACGAGCGCAACCCCTACCGCAAGTACGTCGGCGGCGTCGAAAACTCGGGCCTGCGCGTCCCCGACTGCCAGGTGCCGCAGCTTAAGCTTGGGCTTTCGTCGCTGCTCGTCTCGCGCCCGCTGACCGGCCCCAGCGGGCGCGGTCAGTTTCGCGTCCGCATCGAGACCGTGGCGGCCAGCGGCGGAAGCGCAGCCATCTGCAGCGTCGAGAGTGCGCTGCGCCGCCCCGAGACTCGCTATACCTCGCCCGCCGACCTACGCCCGCTGTCGCCGACTGAGCTGACGATGGCGCCCGATCACAAGAGCTTCACCGTCCAGCTCGCCGACCTGCCCGATGGCAAATACACGCTGAGCCTGTCGGCCATCGTCGGAGGACGCAAGACTGAGCCGATCATCCTGCCGTTCTGGATCGAGGCCGAGAAGTTCGCCCTGTCCGACACGCCGCTTTACATGGCCGTTACCGATCGCTTTTCGGACGGCGATCCCAAGAACAACCAGCCGGTGGCCGGCGTGGTCAGTGCCGCGAACTTTGTCGGGGGTGATCTCGACGGCGTGACCCAGAAAATCGAAGCCGGCTACTTCGATAACCTAGCGGTCAAGGCGCTGTGGCTGACGCCGTTTTATACCCAGCCCGATGGGGCCTACCCCGATCAGGGCGGCAAGCATCAGGTCGCCGGCTATCACGGCTACTGGCCGGTGCGGGCCCGTCAGGTCGACCCGCGTCTTGGCGGCGCGGCGGCGCTGCACCGCATGGTGGAAGCCGCGCATCGCCACGGCATCCGCATCCTGATGGACGCCGTCTTAAACCACGTCCACGAGGGCCACGAGTACTTCACCGACGCCAAGCGCCGTGGCTGGTTCCGCACCGGCTGCATCTGCGGCACGGCCGGCTGCGACTGGACCGCCAAGCGCTTGGAGTGCCTGTTTTCGCGCTACATGCCCGACATCGACTGGACCGTCACCGAGGCCTCGGAGCAGTTCATCGCCGACACGCTGTGGTGGCTGGAAGAGTTCGATCTCGATGGTCTGCGCATCGATGCCGTCAAGCACGTCGAAGATCTGGCGATCTGGAACCTGGGCACGCGCATCCGCGAAAAGTTCGAGCGGGCCGGCACGCGCTATCCCCTGATCGGCGAGACGGCGATGGGCTGGAACGACGGCAGCGTCGCCGACAATCGCGAAAACTACGACACCATCAAGCGCTACATGGGCGGCGATGCGCTCGACGGGCAGTTCGATTTCGTCTGGTATCACGGCGTGGCCTATCGCGTCTTTGCCTACGAAGATCGGCGCTACCTGCACCTTGACTACTGGACGCACGCCAGCCTGGATCAGTTCCGCCCGGCGACGATGGTGAACTACCTGGGCAGCCACGACACCAGTCGCTTCATCACCCAGGCCACCTATCGCGATGCCAGCGGCCCCTGGGCCCGCGACATCGCCAACCGCAAGTGGAGCGAGGACGGCCTGCCCGTCGCCCCGCCCGACGATGAGCCCTACGACCGTCTGTGGCTGGGAATGCTGACGCTTTTGACCCTGCCGAATACGCCACTTCTTTACTACGGCGATGAGTACGGCGAGTTCGGCGGCGGCGATCCCGACAACCGTCACCCGATGCGCTTCGGCGCCGCGCTAAACAGTCGTGAGTCGCGGCAGGCAGCGCTGATGTCGTCGCTGCTCAAGGCGCGAGCCAGTCGACGCGGACTGCGGCGCGGCGACTTTCTGACCGTCCTTCTCGGCGAAGATGTCTACGCCTACGCCCGCCTCGATCCCGATCCCAAGCAGGCGGTGCTGATGATCATGAACCGCACGCGGAGCGTCGCCACCCCCGCCGTCCCCCTCCCCCCCGAGCTCGGCTGGAAGAGCGGTGACAAGCTCCGCGACGCCCTCGGCGGCCCCGGCTACACCCTCACCGGCACCCTGCTCAACCTCAA
>DAORCZ010000301.1:0-8665 GCA_035345735.1 Pseudomonadota bacterium
ACCAGCCGCCGCCGTTGACGTACCAGCCGCCGCCGTTGACGTACCAGCCGCCGCCCTCCTGCGTGCGATCGCCCGAGGTGTCTGGCTCTGGGGCGTGGCCACAGCCGGAGAGAGCCAGCGCGGCTCCCAGCGCCAGCACCCCAGCCAGCGTCCGCCGCACACCGCCAACCATGAAAACCGAATCTTTGCTCGACATTGCGAAATCCCCCTTTGAAGCGTCGTCGGCAGCGCGCCGTTTTGTGGGCTCGTGGCCCCAACGCAGTGAGCACTTCTCTCGGAAAGCTCGGGCGCGCGCTAGATGAATTGAGAAGTAATCAAGCGGCGTGCCAAAAAGCCCGGGTGGCCGAACAATCAGCCCCGCGGCACAGCGGCAGCGAGCGCCAATCGTCGCGCCCCCCTCCCCTGTCCGACAACTCCTCGCTTTTGTTCAGGATCTTGCCGGCGCGCCGTCGCGACTCCGCGATCAGCGGTCGCGTATGCCACTCGGACCGACTGCTGTCGATCGACGGTCCGGCCAGGGCAACTACTTGGCGAGAGCTGACACAGGACCGCGCGGCCTGTGTCGGCGCTGTGTCAGCCCGACATCTGCCCCGCGTAGACGACACGGCCCCGCGATTACTCGCCGTCCCCGTCACCGCCGCCGGCAAGACTTGCGGCATCGATGCCCAGCCGCTCTAGGTTCCGCTTGAACTGCGTGCGATGCATGTTCAAGAGGCGTGCCGCGGCCGAGATGTTGCCGCCCGTGCGCTGCAGGGCTCGCTCTAGTAACGAGCGCGACAAAGAGGCACCACCGTTGGCGCAGACCAACGGATGCTCAGCGGGAGGCTCGGCGGAAAACTCGCGGCCGGCCAGGGGCGAGAGATAGCGGGCCTCCAAGACCGCCTTCTTGTCAGAAAGGGCGAGGTGGGCGGCGGTGCGCACCTCGGTCAGAAACTCACGAATGTTTCCCGGCCAGAAGCGCAGCAGGCACGACTCGACGAACACCGCGCTCGCCAGCAGGGCCCCGGGCAACCCGGCCAGCTCAGCTTCGATGAGCCAGGGAATCTCTTCCAGCCTCCGCCGCAGAGCCGGCAGCTCAATCGACGGGCGACTGAGTCGAAAGTAGAGATCCTCGCGAAAACGCCCCGCGCTGACCTCGGACCGCAGATCCTTGTTGGTCGCCGAGCAGAGGTTGATCTGCACCGACCGCGATCGCGTCGAGCCCAGCTGACAGACCTCCTTGGTCTCCAGCACGCGCAGCAGCTTGGCCTGCACCGCCGGCTCTAGCTCGGCGATCTCATCCAGAAACAGCGTGCCCCCGTGAGCCGTCTGCACGTAGCCATCGGCATCCGCGTGGGCTCCCGAGTAGGCGCCGCGCCGCGCACCGAATAGGACGCGCTCCGCAACGCCCTGCGGGATGGCGGCACAGTTCACCGGCACAAACGGCCCGCTGGCATGACTGCTGGCGTGGTGAAAGGCCTGCGCCGCCCCTTCCTTGCCGCTGCCGCTTTCGCCCGTGAGATGCAGGGTCGAGCTAAAGCTGGCGACCTGCGCGATGCGCGCCAGCACGGCCTGCAAGATCGGCCCTTCGACGCGTCCGCCCTGCTGCTTGATCGAGCCGCGCAGATACGGTCGCAGGTCGGGGCACAGCAGAAACAGACTGTCCGCGGTGCGCAGCACGCGCGCCTGCCCACTGGCCACCATGGGCTTTACCGGCTTGCCGTCGAGGAAGGTCCCGTTCTGACTGCCGAGATCCTCGACATGAAACTCGGCGCCGGTGTAGTGGACCCGCGCGTGTCGGCGCGACATTCGAGCATCGAGGGGCATCGCCGAACTGCCATCGCCGCGACCAATGAGTAGCTGCCCGTCCTCCAGGAGCATGGGCCGAAAGCAGGGCCGTCCAGACGAGGAGATCAGCACCAGCCCAGGCCGAGGAACGCTGCTCTCAAGATCCTCGGGCTCGCCTTCGTCGCCGTTCTTGAGCGTACTCAGGTGGCCAGGCATGAACCTCTCCACACAACGTGCTCAGTATAGTCGGTTCGGGGGGCCCACAGGTCGGCGCTGGGCAGCCGCGGAATGCCCTTTGCCCACGCGATGTTGCCTGCGCCGAAGCGGAGGCAAAGGTCGGCGGCCGGTCGCAGGCGGCCCCAGCTTTTGCAGAATGGAGCACACAAATTCTGCAAAAACGGGATCGCCTCAGCCGGCGACCAAACCGGAATCGGCCTGGGCAGTGACTTCGGAACGCGCCCGCGCCCCAAAAAGGAATGTCAGGCGGACTCAGCCCCCCATCGGAGCGAGGCTTTTACTCGGGGACTTTCAGCCACTGCGACTTAGCGACCGCCAGCCAAGCGGCGGATCGGGAGCAGAAGATCTTTGCAGTACGCCCCGAAGACCTGCGGGGCGGCGGTGTTCACCTCGCCCTCGCAGACGATGACGTAGCCGCCACCGCTCTTTTTGGCCTCGGCGACCACGATGACGGCGCGGCGCTTGACGTCCTCGCCGGGCCACACTGCGCCGGTCACGGTGTAGCCGGCATCGACCTCTTCGGTCCGCACCTCGGCCGGCTCGCCTCCCTTGGAGCGTGCGGCGATCGCCGCCTTGGCCGCCGTCGCGTGATCGGTGAAGGTGGCCAGCGGCTGATATTCGACGGTCGCCGGCGGGTTGCTCAGCGTCCAGCGACTGATCGGCCCGTCCGCTGCGTAGCGAACGCTCCCCGCCGCATAGACCAGGTACTCCTTGTCGGTGAAGTTCCCGACGCCGTTCTTGCCAAACAGCCCGCCCCCAGCGCAGCCAGCAGACAGGAGGAGGGACACCCCAAGCACGCGCAGAAAAGTCATCTGGTCACGGTATCAGGAAGCCGCCACGCCAAGCAATGGCGAGACAGCCGAAGCGGCGTCAGGCAGAACGAAGGAATGTCCGAGTGTGCGGAGGCGGGCGAAGGACGGCGGAGGCGGGCGGGGACAGACCGAGCTAGCCGCCCGTCTGAGCGAGGATGGTGAACTCGACGCGGCGGTTTCTCGCCTGGCCTTCCGGCGTAGCGTTGGTGTCGATGGGGCGCGTCAGGCCATAGCCCTGGGCATCCAGCCGCTGCAGTGCCACACCCCCGCGCGTCGTTAGCCAGCGCATGACGCTGCGAGCGCGACGGTTCGATAGCTCCATGTTGTAGGCGGCGTTGCCCTGGTTATCGGTGTGGCCTTCGATGCGCAGCTTCTGGATGGCCGGCGTCGCCTTCAGTGCATTGGCCACCGCCTGCAGCACCGGGAAGCTCTCGGGCAGGATGATGTCCTTGTCGAGCGCGAAGTACACCGGCTTGAGGATGACGAGCTTGCCGTCCTTCACCTCGACCAGGCTGGGGCAGCCGTTCTTCTTGGGATCGGGATGCGGCGCGCCCGGCTGATCGGGGCAAGCGTCCTTCACATCGGGCACGGTGTCGCGATCGCGATCGAGCAGCGGGCAGCCCTTGCGCGCCGGGTCGGGGTTCATGCCCGCCGAGTCGTTGGGGCAGGCATCTTCGTGATCGAAGTAGCCATCGCGATCGGTGTCCACCGATGGACAGCCGCGCCGCGTCGGATCGGGGATCTGGCCCTGGTGGTTGTCGGGGCAGACATCGCTGCGGTCGGGGACGCCATCGCGATCGCGGTCGGCATCCGGCGGCGGCAGTGGGCAGCCCGGTCGTGCCTGATCGGGCGAGGTTCCCTGCGGCGTGTCGGGGCAGACATCGGCCTTGTCGGGCACGCCATCGGCGTCGCGATCGGGCAGCGGCGGGCAGCCATTGGTCGTGCGATCGGCGGTGCGCACGCCGCGCTGTTGCGGACAGGCATCCTCAGCATCCACGATGCCATCGCCGTCGCTGTCCTGCGGTCGCTTGCCCCCTGGGGCGTATGCCACGCGAGCGAGCAGCCGGAAGTCCGGCGTGCCCGGCTGGCGAACAAAGCCAAAGCCCAGGGCCAGGCCGGTCTGCAGCATATCGAGCAGGCGATAGTGCCCAGCGAGCAACAGTTCCAGGCTGGTGCCAAAACGCGAAAAGGCATCGCGACCGGCGGCCGTCGTCGCGATCAAGAGCTCAGGCCCAACCGCAAAGCGCTTTTCCTGATTGAAGTACGAGGCGGCGAGACCAAACTGCAGCTCGGTGCCGGCGCGCCCCGCGACGCTGGTCGCCATGCCCGGCAGGGTGACAATGGCGCGAGCATCAGGGCGAATCAGCAGGCCGACGGTCGCCGACCACAAGAGCTTCTGCCAGACGCCGCCCAGCATCAGGCGGGGCAGGAAGCGCGCCGACTGATCGCTGACCGTATCGGGCACGCTGGGGATCATGCCGCGCATCGGCAGCCAGAACTGGATGCCAAAGCTCATCGAGATCTTGTCTTTGTACGGCTGCCCCAGGCCGCGTCCCACCACGCCGATGCGCGGATCACCAACCGCCACGCCCTGATCGACGCTGTCCGAGCGCGTCACCCACACCACCGGCAGCGACGCCGTGACCAGCACGCGATCGAGGAACGAGGCCGCGACATCGAGGTGCGTGATCATCTGGTGGGTGATGATGTCGCGCTGCTCGCTGAAGCTGTCGCCCTTGAGCAGACCGAGCACGAACGGCTTGTGCGCATAGTTCAGCGTCAGGCCGGCGGCGTAGTTGCGACCGGCGCCCTCGTTGAACCAGGGGTGATCGACGGCGAACGACCATTCGCCAGCCGCGGTGGGTTCGTAGCGATTGAGCTGAAAGCCTTCGTTCTGGGCCCGGGCCGGAGAGGACCACAGACCGCACAGCAGGCTGCTCACAAGGCCGAGGCCAAGCAGGAGGTTTTGGCGCACCGCGTGTCTCCGAAAGTGCCGCTGCATTAGCGAGTCTCCGTCGAGAAATCCGGGGCTGCGTCACGACGGCGGCGCAGCCGACGCAGGATGAAGAGCATGGCCAAAAGCCCGGCACCGGTGCTGAAGCGGCCAGCCTGACTGTACGGCTCGGCCAGCGCGCAGCTAAAGCCGCCGCCCGCCGAGCGATAAAGCCCTAGCTCGGTGCTGAGCTTCACAGTGTTGTCAGCGGGGTTGGGATCGTTTGAGCCCTCGGAGCTGACCGTGACGGAGGTGGCAAGCGTCGGCGTGCCGCTGACTTCGACGCCGTTGGGGCTATTGCCGGCCTGCGAGCGGACGACGATGCGCACCGGACTGCTGCTGCCTGCCGGCGCGATCTTGTTCTGGTTGCGGCAGGTGATGGTTCGCTCGACGAGCGAGCAGCGCCAGCCATCGCCGGGCACGATCTTGCTGATCACACCGCCCATCGGCACGTCGTAGGTGAAGGCCACACCGGGGGGCGCCGTGGCCGGTCCCTTGTTGTTCACCGTGATGTCGTAGTTGATGTCGCCGTCGATGAGCGCCGGGTCAGGCGAGACGACGACCTTCAGCGACAGATCAGCATCAGGCTTGGGGCAGCGGTTGGTCGCCATGTCGCAGATCCGGCCGCCGCAGTCAGCGTTGCTGGTGCAGCCGCAGCGATCCTGGCCGGGGATGCACATCGCACCGCCATCACGTGGGCTGCAGGCCGCGGCACTGCCGGCCGTGCACTCGACGCAGGTCTGCGAGTTCTGATCGCAGACCTCGTTGCCCCCCGCCGCGCCCTTGCAGTCGGCATCCTTCTGGCAGAAGTTGCCGCACCGGTGCGGCGTCGCGGACAGATCGCAGATCGGCGCGCGCGGGGCGCAGTCACTGTTGGTGCTGCACGGCGGCACGACAATGACGGTCGGGGCGCCCGGCGAGATGCCATCGCCCGAGGGATAGGTGACGGGCGTGGCCATGGGGTTGCTGCTGGGCGTGGCGGTGGCGCCGGACTGGGTCGGCAGCTCACCGGGCGGCGCCAGATCGTCGATGCGCAGCTGATACTTCACAACGCTGGGCATGTCCTGCGGCGTGATCGTGCCGCCCTGGCTGGCGCTGGCGCCGGTGCCCAAGCGAATGGTCAGCCGACGATTCGTGGCGTCGTAATCGACCTGATCGTCACCCAAGGTGTCGGTTTTGTTGCCGGTGTTGGGACCGGCGGTGATGCGCACCGATCCGGGCACGTAGGTCAGGCCTGACGGCAGGACGTGGGTGATGACAACACCGGTGCCGGTGTCATCCCCGATGTTGCGGGTGGTCGAGGTGAACTCAAGGACATCGCCCGGCCGCGTGCTCGATCCCTGAGGATAGGTGAGCGTGGTTTCGAGAATCGGCTTCTTGCTGGTGATCGACGTGGCGAGCACCCCGAGGTACACGACGTCGGAGGTCACGCGCACTGTCAGCATGGCCGAGGTCGCCGACGGCGTCAGCAACGAGGCGATGTTGACGATGTCGAGGTCCATGCTGGCCATGCTGTTCGGCGTGCCGGCAAGCTGCGGCAGATCACCGACCACACTGACCGGCTGCCCGACCCGGCTACGCGAGCTGTTAAAGAAGTTGTCGGATGGGTTCTGGTCATCCATCAACGCCGTGCCGTTCCACAGCAGGCTGTCGCCGGTCTTTTCCACGTCGCCCTCGTAGGCGATGACCGCCAAACGACCTTCCGGCGAGCCGGTGGGCGGGACGGCAAAGCCGCTCAGCGGCTGCGTGATCTCGGCATCGGGACCCACGCGGGTTAGGCCGTCAAAGACGGTGATGTTGCGCACCGGCTCGCTGTCGTTGCGATAGACCGCGACCATGCTCCAGCCCACCCAGGCGACGTCCTGGCCCAGATCGACGAGTGGCGAGGTGGCGTAGCCGCGCACGCGATAGGCCCCGGGCCCGTAGGTCTGCACGATGCGCGTGATGTCCGCCGAAGCCTGAAAGACCAGCGAGCTGCCACCGGCGTCCTTGACGATGTCCTTGGGATCGGCGGTGACGGTGATCTCTTTGAAGCCGCTGGCACCGGGGCGATCGATGACCACCTGGGCGCTTGGCATGTAGCCTTCGTTGAGCGAGCTACTCCAGTAGATGCGGGCGTAGGACAGCTTGGCGGTCGCTGGGATCGCCAGCACCGCGGTGGTCCGCGCCTCGGCGGGGATGGTGGCGGGATCGGCCAGGGCCTTGCCATCGCTGGGCGAGTCGGATCGCCAGAAGAGATCCGGCGAGCTGTCATCGATCGATCGTCCGCAGTTGGCGCGATCTACCGAGCCGACCTTGGGATCGGGCGAGGCCGGCATGGCGCGACAGTCAAAGCCCCCGCTGTTGCCAAGGAGCACCATGTCGCCACGCTGATCGACGGAATAGCGCAGCATCGGGGCTGCCCCAGCGGGCTGCGGGGCCAGCGCCGAGAGCGTGGCGAGGATCGCCGGCCCGAGCGCTCTGCCCACTGCCGACAGCGCAACCCAGGGCTGTTTGCTGCCTGCCCCCTGCGAGCGGAGCGCCGATTTCAAAAAGGAATTCATGACCTGTCTCCTCATGGTGGGCCGAGCGCGCTGCGGGACCCTCGCAAGCGGGGCTGCCCCCAGGAGGTTCGCGCTAAGACCCATGGAACTCTCTATTTTCTCCGCCCGGCGGGGCATGTCGACTACTTCTTGAGCTGTGGGTGGATGCGGGTGTTTGTCGCTGGTGGGTTGTTAGCCTTGCGAGGAACGGCCCACGGCCGCGACATCGGCGTCGACCATCATGCGCACGAGCTCGCGGAAGCCGACGCGGGGCTGCCAGCCGAGCTGACGCGCGGCTTTGCTGGCGTCGCTGCGCAGCTCTTCGACCTCGGTCGGGCGGAAGTAGCGCGGGTCGATCTCGACGTGCTGCCGCCAGTTCAGGCCCAGGTAGCCGAACGCTTCATCCAGGAGCTCGGCCACGCTGTGATTCACGCCGCTGCCGATGACGTAGTCGTCGGGCTTGTCGGCTTGCAGCATGCGCCACATCGCCTCGACATAGTCGCCAGCGAAGCCCCAGTCGCGCCGCGCCTGCAGATTGCCGAGGTACAGCCGATCCTGCTTGCCGGCCCGAATGCGCGCTGCGGCTCGGGTCACTTTGCGGGTCACGAAGGTCTCGCCGCGACGCGGACTCTCGTGATTAAACAGGATGCCGCAGCAGGCGAAGAGGCCGTAGGCCTGCCGGTAGTTGATGGTCATGTGATGACCAAACAGCTTGGCTGCGGCATAGGGGGAGCGCGGCAAGAACGGCGTCGTCTCGTTCTGCGGGGCCGGCGAAGCGCCGAACATCTCGGACGACGAGGCTTGATAGAAGCGCGGGCGCTGCCCGAGGTCGCGCAGGGCCTCCAGCAAGCGCACGGTGCCTAGCCCGACGACGTCGCCAGAGTGCACCGGCATATCGAACGAGACGCGGACGTGCGACTGCGCGGCGAGGTTGTAGACCTCATCGGGCTGCACTCTCGAAAGGATGGTGAGCAGCGAGGCCGAGTCGAGCATGTCGCCGTAGTGCAGGTGCAGACGCACGCCAGCATCGTGCGGGTCGCGATACAGGTGTTCGATGCGCGCGGTATTGAACGACGACGAGCGGCGGACAATGCCGTGGACCTCGTAGCCTTTGTGAAGAAGCAGCTCGGCAAGATACGAGCCATCCTGACCCGTGATGCCAGTGATCAGCGCACGCCGGCCGGGGCCGACGGGCACTTGGCGGGTTTCGGCGAGGCGATCGTGCGTGCCGTGCATCGCGGCAATTTACTTCAACGCGACGCGCCGCTGGGGCTCAAAGCAGCAAGCCGCAGAGACGCAGAGCGTCGCAGACCGGAGGCGCAAAGCGTCGAGCC
>DAORCZ010000302.1:0-8653 GCA_035345735.1 Pseudomonadota bacterium
GCAGAAAATTTGCGATCGCTGCGATCTTGTCGCCACATGGTGTCATCCGCTCAAGGAGCCTCGGCATGTCGTACGATCGTCGCAAAGAAGTCCGCCTACCCATCGAGATCTGCGTGCAGCAGTTTCTTGCGGGCGAGAGCTATCTGGGCCTTACGCGGGACCTCTCGGAGCGCGGCCTGTACATCACAGCACCGCGCATCCAGGACGAACGGCTGACCTGGTTCGGTGCTCCGCTGCAGGTGGAGCTTGCGCTGCCAGGCACGGGCGAGACTATCTGGGCACGCGGGCTGGTCTGCCACGAAGACGCGACCGACAGTGAAGAGGTCCGTGGACTTGGCGTCCGCCTGATCGACATGGCCGACAAGCACGCTACCTCGCTGCGCTCATACGTCGAGTCGATCCGTCGTGCTCGCCTGCACAACCTACTGCTGCAGATGAACCGCCGACAGCGATTGCCCGGCCTGCTGCACCCCTACTAGCGGGACGCAGGGACCGCGCCCAACCCTCTAGCCACCTACGGCGTCTTGGCCTCAGCCTCGCTGCCTTCGCCAGCATTCTCGCCCTTCGGCGCGCCCTTCCCCTTGCGCTTCGGCTTGGACTTGCCTTCCGGCGGTACCAGCACGCTATCGACGACATGGATGACGCCATTGCTGGCGTGGAGGTCGCTCTCGATGATGCTCGTGCCGTTCACCTTGACACCACTCCCGCCGTCGATCTGGACGACGTAGCCGTTCGCCGTCAACGCATTGCGCAGTCGCGAAAGCTGCTTGGTTGGCACATAGGCCCGCAGGATGTGATAGCGCAGGAGCGACTTCAGCACGGAGGGTTGCTTGAGCCACTGCTCCAGCTTTCCGCCCGTCAGCTTTTCAAACGCCGCATCCGTCGGCACAAACAGGGTGAGCGGCCCCCGAGCATGAAGCATCGGCGACAGACCGGCGGCACTCATCGCTCGCGTCATGACCTGAAACCGACTATCTGCCTGCAGCGTCGCCATCAGGTCTTTCTTGCCTGCTCGGGCCTGCGGGTCGAAGTGCTCGGAGGCTTCCCCCGGCGGGAACGGCTCCGCGGCGTGCAGGCTGCGCGCGGGGAGCGACAAGACCCAGCCCACCAGCAGCAGCGGCGCGAGCGTCTCGGTGCCGAAAAACCACGACCGCAGCCGGCGTAGCCCTCGACCGTTCACGCATCCCTCCACGCCCTGCCCTACCGGTTTAACCCCGCGCAACATCAGAGATTCCTATCGTAGCGAAGTCGAAGCATGAGCAAAAGGGACAACGCGGCGAAGCCATCGTGCTCTTCAAGGTACTGCCGTGTGCGCCTTCAGCCCCAGGGCCCCGAATGCAGGCGTAGCGCCTTGACCTGTCTGGTGCCGACAGCCGCCGGTTGCACTGGCCGCGCGAGGCGAATACTCTCGGACTCATGCCGTCTTCAATGCCTTCGGAGCCGGGGGTGCGCGGGTCGAGGTCAAAGCCCACGAGCCCAATTTGGGTGATGGCCGCCAGCCTAGCTACCGCCGTTGGGTGTGCATCCTGGGGCAGTCAGCCGCAGTCCACGACCTTCGCCGGCAGCTCGCAAAAACGGGCCGAGCTCAGCTGCCCGCGCGAGCGATCGGAGCGCGTCGATGTCGGAAGTTGGCGGGGTACCGGCCGCCCCGACGTAGCGCGCGTCTTTGGCCGCGGCGAAGGGCAGCAGACCGTGCTGACCTGTCGCGAGGTGGATCTGAACGGCGACGGCCGCAAGGACATGCTGGTCTTCTACCTGCCCGACGGCCGCAAAGGTCGCGAGGAATTTGACCACGACTACGACGGCATCCCCGACGTCAAGAGCTACTACGAGGCGGGCGTGCTGGTGCGGCAAGAGCTGGACGTCAACTTCGACGGCAAGCCGGATCTGCTTCAGCACTTCGAAAACGGCCGAATCACCCGCACAGAGCGCCTGTGGGAACACGAAACGGCCGCTGACGCCGGCTCGACCAAGTCAGGAGGGCCGCCCATCACGCCCTCCGACGCCAAGACGGCACCGGTCAGCCCGCCAAGCGCCGCCGGTGCAGAGCCGCAGGACCCCGCGGCAGGCAAGAGCCCACCGAACCTCTTGCCCGCTGATTCGACACCGCGCAGCATCACGCCGACGCCGCCTCCGCCACTCGCCGCCGAGTCATCCCCCGGCCAGGCTCCGCCGCGCTAAGACCCCGCAGGTTCGGCTGCGCCGTCGCGGTGGCCCTCGGCTCGCTTCAGATCGGCGGCGTGGCCAGCGCGCGGGCTGCTCGCCGATCGAGCAACCACGCCAGATCCCCCGCGCTCGGTGAAACGGCCCGGACCGGAATCTCGGAGACGCGGGCATCGCTCTCTAGCGCCGCCGAGACTGCGGCCACCTTGTCCTCGCCCGTCACCAACATCAGCGCGTGACGCGACAGGTTGATGAAGTACGGGGTCATCGTCACGCGAAACGGGGGCGGCTTGGGCGCGTCCAGGACCTCGACGATGAGCCGCTCCTTAGCGAAGCCATCGAGGCTGGCTGCCGGACGGTTCGAGTTCAGCGGCCCCGTCGACGGATCGTCGATCAAGAAGTCGTCATCGAACCCTGCCAGCAGCCTTGAACCCGGGAAAATCGACGCGGTATGCCCGTCGGGTCCCATGCCAAGGAGGACCGCATCGAGCCGCGGCTCAGAAGCATCGAGCACTCCACGCAACACCGCTTCATAAGCTCTCGCCGCCTCGGCCGGCGCAAGCTCCGTCGGTGCGGCATAGACCTGCGCCGGCGGAATCGGCACATGACCAAGCAGGGTCTCGCGCGCCATGCCGAAGTTCGAATCTGGGCTGTCGAGTGGCACGCAGCGCTCGTCGCTGAAAAAAATGTGCACCCGCCCCCAATCGATGCCTGGCTCCTCGGTTGCGAGGCAGCGATAGAGCTTGCGTGGAGTGTTGCCACCGGCCAGGGCCACGATGAAGCGTCCGCGGGCAGCGATGCTGCGTCGCGCCCACTCAGCGACCCGACGAGCGCCTTCCCGCGCCACAGCCGTGGCGTCATCGCCGATCCACACTTCCGGTGCGCGTCCACTCACCTTGCTACCTCAATCCAGCTCATGCTTCGGTTCGGGGCCTGGGTCCGGGCGGCTCTCTCGTGATGCTGCAGGCTAGGGCCCGCCGCTGCGAACGAGCTGAGCACTATGACGCAGTGCTTCATACATCAACGGATCGCGCCCGCCAACACCCATCGCCGCCACCATTAGCTCGGCGTCGGGACGGCCATGCACCGGCTGCACGCGCTCCGGCTGCAGCTGACTGGATAACACAATGCAGCGACTCTCTCCTTGCAGACGAGCCGCGAAGGTATGCGAGCCACAGCGCAGCTCGACGCGCTCGATGCCTGCCGGAGCATCGGCGGCCTGCTCTTCTTGGATGCGCAAGCGGACGCCGTGCCCACTTTGTCCCGACAGCGTGTAAGAGCGCCGCTCGTGCGTGGCCTGCCAGCGCAGACGCAGGCGGCTACATAGCCAGCCCGACAGCAGCAGCGCCGCCGGCTCAGCCCCGGGAGCGTGGTGGATCGCAATCTCAGACACATCGCGCAGGGCGCGCGTTGCATCGGGACTGTCAAACAGCGAGGCCACAAGGATGCGCCACGGCCACAGACGCAACCAGCCCATGTCCACAACATCGACGTTGGCCAAAGCACCCGCCGCATCCTGACGAAACAGGCGACGCAAAAGCTGCTCGACCGCTGCCAGGCCCTCGCCGCTAGGCAAGCGGCTGCTGTCGAAGACGAAGCGCTCAACCTCTGGCGCGAGGCGCGGTAGCCAGGCGGAATCGGCCGTGGGATTGCGGACGAAAAGCGCGGTCGGCACATCCGCCAAGAGCAGCGAGCGAACCAGACCCGGCAAGCGCGGGCCCGCCATGCGCGGAGCTTCCAGTGTGATCTCTTCCGCTACGACCTCACGCCGGCCGCTGCCACTCCGGCGGAAGTTTGCCTCGACAAAGGCGCGAATGGGCGGACTGGTATCGCCCTCTTCCGTGGGAGCGACGGGCTCGCTGGTCTCGTGCAGGCTGATGATGCGGGCCGGGACGGTCTCCGACACCTCGTCAATTAGCCGCTTGGTGCGCAGATATTCTTCTTCGCCGTCTGAGTGGATGATCAGGTTCCACAGACAGGCGCGGGTCACCGAGAAGCGGGATCCCTCGTTGCGAGCCCGCTCAGCGGCCTTGCGCCACAGGGCGGCCAGCTCCGCTTCGATGCGATCGGGCTCCACCGAGATCGCGGCGCCGAGAGTAAACGCCTCGATGCGATCGACGGGAACAGCCCAGCCTTCTTGCCGCTCACGGGCCCGCAGATCGTGAGTATCGGGAGTGCGGGAGGATGGCGACTCCACCACCGGCGGTGCCTCAGGAGGGGACACGCTGGGGCCACTCATGGCTTCCGCCACACGCGGCCATCGCGCGACAGCATATCGTCCGCTTCCTTCGGCCCCCAGCTACCCGCCTCGTACCCCGGCAACGGCGCCGTCGAGGCCTGATCGGCGGCCGCCCAGCCGTCGAGCAGCCGCGTGCAGAAGCGCCATGACTCCAGCACTTCATCGCCGCGCGTAAACAGCGTGCTGTCACCCAGCATGCAGTCGAGGAGCAGGCGCTCGTACGCTTCCGGTGGCTCGGTGCCAAAGCTGGAGCCATAGCGGAAATCCATGGTCACTGGCCGCGGCTCGATCGTCGGTCCCGGAACCTTCGACAGGAACTTCAGGTTGATGCCTTCATCGGGCTGGATGCGCAGCGCCAGTACGTTGGGATCGCGACCTAGCTGCGCCCCGCTCGGTCCCTTAAAGAGCGTGTGCGGCACATTCTTGAAGGTGATGGCGATCTCGGAGACGCGCTTGGCCATCCGCTTGCCGGCCCGCAGGTAGAACGGCACGCCAGCCCAGCGGAAGTTATCGATGAACAGCTTGAGCGCGACATAGGTCTCGGTGTGCGAGTCGGCACGAACGCCGGTCTCTTCGCGATAGCCGGGCACTGGCTGCCCCTTGTCGAAGCCGTTGCCGTACTGCGCCCGCACCGTCCAGTCGTTGATCGAGGCACCGTCGGCCGGAAGCTCACGCAGGGCCCGCAGTACCTTGACCTTCTCGTCGTGGACGGCGTTGGGCTCGAAGGCGACCGGCGGCTCCATGGCCATCAAGCACATGAACTGGAAGATATGGTTTTGCACCATGTCGCGCAGCGTGCCGGACTGGTCGTAGTAGTTGCCGCGGCCCTCGATGCCGATTGCCTCAGCGACGGTAAGCTGCACGTTGTCGATGTACTTGTGGTTCCACAGCGGCTCGAAGATGCCGTTGGCAAAGCGGAACACCAAGATGTTCTGCACCGTCTCTTTGCCGAGGTAGTGATCGATGCGATAGATCTGGTCCTCGCGCAGCACGTTGAGGCAGACCTTGTTCAGCGCCTCGGCCGAGGCCAGGTCGCGCCCGAACGGCTTCTCGACGATCACTCGCGTCCACGGGGTCTCGGTGCGCGAGATCAGGCCGGCCTTTCCGAGGTTCTCGAGGATCGGCTCGAACGACTCGGGCGGCGTCGAGATGTAGAAGACGCGATTGCCGCGCGTACCCCGGGCCGCATCGACCGCTTCCAGGTGAGCCTTAAGCCGCTCATAGGTCGCCGGATCGTCGAAGTTACCGGCGACATAGCTGATCCCCGAACCGAAGGTCGACCACAGCCCAGGATCGACCGGACGGCGGCGCGCGTACTTGTTGACCGCATCGCGCATCTGCTCGACGAAGGGAATCTCACGGCGAGCCACCCCAACGATGGCAAAGCCGGCCGGCAGCAAGCGCTCGCGGGCCAGGGTGTACAGCGCTGGCACCAGCTTGCGCTTGGTCAAGTCACCCGAGGCGCCAAAGATCACCATGGCGCAAGGCTCAGGCTGACGTTCACCGACCAGGCCCTCTCGCAGAGGGTTGTCGCTGTGGAGTTCCGTGCCGCTCATCTCGCTGTCCTCCCATCGCGGGCTTGGCACTGCCGCACCCGATCCGCTTGCCGCCGCAGTCCGCGACCCGGGCGAAACGTCCTCCGTGCCTCTGCAGTACGATGCCGGCGCGGGCAGGACATGTCGGTCAGGCGCGCAAATTCCGGCTCATTATCGCGCAGGTAAAAGAGCCGTGAAAGCACAGAAACAAGACGGCTACATCCTGCCCGGCCCCCCGGCGAGGACTAGCCCCCGGCTAGCGTGCAGGATGTCAGAAGAAATAGAAAAAGCCGGTCCGAGGGGGGTTCCTCGAGACCGGCTTTTTTGTGACCCCAGCGGGACTTGAACCCGCGTTTTCGGCGTGAGAGGCCGACGTCCTAACCGCTAGACTATGGGGCCAAAACTGCGTCGGTGAGTGCTGCTGTTCGGGGACTAGGATTCGAACCTAGATAGACGGAGTCAGAGTCCGTAGTCCTGCCGTTGGACGATCCCCGAGGATTCAGGTGGTGGCGAAAGACTGGGAGAGGTTATCTGCGCCGCCGAAAAAGTCAACAACTACTTCTTCTTACGGCCGCGCAAGATTCGGTCGATGAGTCCCGGTTCCTTCTCGCCGTCTTCTTCCCGCTCTTCGTCGTCGAGACCCTCGCGGCTGGCATCGCTCGCTGGGGAGGTCGCGCTCTGCGACAGGGCGATGAGGGGCGCCAGCTTCTCTAGGAGCTCGCGGGCCTCGGCAGGGAGCTGACGTGGCTGCGGTACATCGACGACAAAACGAACAATCAGGTCGCCTTGCCCTCGTCCGCGTACATTCGGCATGCCACGCCCGCGCAGCACGTGCCGCGACATCGGCTGCGTGCCGGGAGCGACGGTGACCGTCTCCAAACCATCCGGCGTGGGAACTTCCAGGCGACAGCCCAGCGTGGCATCACAGAAGCTCAGCTTGGCGTCGACCCACAGGTTGTCCCCGTCGCGGACGAAGCGGGGATCGGCCTTGACGTGGATGTGGACGTAGAGGTCGCCGGCTTCGCCTCCGGCCGACGGGCTGGGATCGCCTTGGCCACTTAGGCGCAGCTTCTGCCCATCGTCGATGCCGGCCGGGATGGTCAGGTTGACCGTGCCCTTCTTGGGCACTCGGGCCGAGCCGCGGCAGGTCGAGCACTTGTCGACAATGACGCTGCCCTTGCCCTGACACTGGCGGCAGGTAGTGCTGATGACGAAAAAGCCCTGCTGGTGCGCGACCTGACCACGCCCGCCGCAGGCCCGACAGCTCTGCGGTTTGGTTCCGGAGCGTGCGCCGCTGCCCCCGCAGTCGTCGCAGGGAACATGGCGCTCGATCTCGATCTCGCGCTTGCAGCCCTTGGCGGCTTCGAGCAGCGTGACCTCGATCTCGATCTCCATGTCGTCGCCGCGGGCCACCCGACGCCCGCCCCCGGGGAAGCCACCGCCGAAGCCGCCGCCAAAGCCGCCGAAGATATCGGCGAAGGCCGAGAAGATGTCCTCGATGCCCGAGAACCCCTGGAAGCCGCTCTGCGCCGGTCCCTGATGGCCGAAGCGGTCGTACATCTGCCGCTTCTCAGAGTCCGAGAGCACCGAGTACGCCTCGGCCGCTTCCTTAAACTTCTCCTCGGCGACCTTGTCACCCGGCTTGCGATCCGGGTGATATTCCATGGCCAGACGACGATAGGCTTTTTTGATCTCAGCGTCGTCAGCGGTCTTGGAGACGCCGAGCACTTCGTAATAGTCGCGCTTGTTGCTCATGGGACAGCACCCTGCAAGCTAATGCCCTTCCCAGGCCGGAGCAAGATCGTTCTTCGTCGGCCTACAGGCGGCTTGGCGGAGGTTCTTTTGTCGAGTAGCGCAGAGTGCAGAGAACAGGGGGGCAGAGCGGAGGATTCGCGACGGGGCGACGAGGCTCTAGGTAGCCGACGGAGCTTCCTTGGCCGGAGCGTCCTTGCTAGCGGTCGAAGCGTCGCCGCTGCCGCCCTTCTTTTCGTTCTTCTCGGCCTCGGCTAGCTCGACCATGGCGCGGTCGCGCGGCCAGTCGATGAGGATGGCGATGACGCCAATCACCAGCGCTGCATCGGCGATGTTGAAGGTCGGCCACTCATGGGGAATGCCGTCCTTGCCGGTGTACTTCCAGACGATGAAGTCGGTGACTCGACTAAACATCAACCGGTCGTAGATATTGCCGATCGCTCCGCCGGCTAATAATCCCAGCTTTCCCGACAGCCAAGGCGTCGCCCCCGGCAGCCGATACAGCCACAGGCCGATCACCCCCAAGCACAGAAGCCCCACCAAGAGCAGGCCCGTGCGCGCGCCCTGCATATTGCGAAACAGGCCAAAGGCCGAGCCGGGGTTTTCGGAATAGCGCATGTCGAAGTAGCCGCGGATCACGGTCTTGATCGGCACCACCGTCTCTCGTCGGCCAATCGACTGCGGATAGCCATCCGGCTTGAGGTTGTGGCGCGCCCAGACCTTGGAGCCCTGATCCAGAGCGAGAGCCAGGATGAATAGCAGTACAAACGAGAGGTACTTGGCCTTCATGGTGTTCCGCCGGTTATAGCATCCCGGTAACAGGCCCCACAATCCTTTATTCCCCCGCCCCAAGCCCCGATCATCCGTCGAGAAATAGGCAGACGAAGTCGTTTGCTATGATGATGACTTCGCATTGTCAGGAGCCCTGATGTCCCCCTCCCCTACTCTGGCCACGCCCTCGCAT
>DAORCZ010000303.1:0-8631 GCA_035345735.1 Pseudomonadota bacterium
TTTCGCGATACAGCGGCAGCGTGAAAGGCAGGGCATCGGTGCTGCTCCAGCTGATCTCGGCAATCAGCAGATTGTCGATGGGATCAAGGGAGGGTGAGCGCACGGCTTGCAAACGCACGGCGTGGCGGCGCAGCGTGGGCGAGCGGCTGTCAGCACCGGGGAGCGGAAGCTCTTCGAAGATCACGATCTGACCGCTGGCCAGCGCAACCCGTGGCTGCCCAGGCTCGCCGACCACCACCGTTGCCGATGTGCTGCCAGGGCTGAGCGCAGCATGGCTGTCGCTGAAGGTGTGCAGAGCGATGCGGTTATGAGCGGCGCGCAGCGTGACGAGAGCGGGATCCGACGGACCGAAGACCGGCTCGCCACCGCGCGGATCGGGACGCAGCGTCTCAATACTGAGCTCGGGATCGACGATCGGCTCGAAGATCAGTGGATCGGGTCCGCCGCGCTCCCCCTCGATGCGCAGCGTGTCCTCGAATGAGGACTCGGCGATGACCACGCGGCCATCGCTGCTGAGGCGCGACAGGAAGCGCAGGCCGGGCAGCGGCAGATCGATGACATCGGCGACCACCTGCAGGCAGACCCACGCGCGGGCGCTGCAGCCCTCCT
Source organism: Pseudomonadota bacterium (assembly GCA_035345735.1). GTDB lineage: Bacteria > Myxococcota_A > Polyangia > Palsa-1104 > JAEUJZ01 > JAEUJZ01. Next base: position 610 of record DAORCZ010000303.1, read on the forward strand.
GCGGCGTGTAGTCGAGCAATCGGGCATGGCGGCGCAGCGACACGCGGCGACGCGCGGTGTGCAGATAGGCTTCGCTGGCCACCGAGTCCTGAAAGTACGCCACCTGATCCGCCGCGAAGGCCAGGGCTTCGACCAGGGTGACGCCGAGATCCGCTGGGCTGCGCTCGACCCAGTCGGGCAGCGACTTGGCCATGCGCTCGTACAGCAGGCGCTGGAAGCCGGGGTAGTCGTGGGCGCGGTAGTCGAGCGCTGGGCTGGTCTCGGCGGGCGGCGGTGGGGTGTCAGCGGCCGCGCAGTCCGCCGTCAGATCGCGCGCCGCAGCGAACACGATCTCTGCCGTGCTGAGCAGGGGATCGATGGCCTGGATGGCCGGGCTGCGCGGATCGGGAATCGACGACAGGCGCAGGGTTGCAGGGCGGTCGTCGGTGCTTATGGTGACGAGGAAAGCGAAGCCCCTCTCGAACGAATCCGGCGAGTCAGACGCTCGTCGCAGCGCAAGCCGCCCGTCCCCGCGACGGACCTCGATCGCGGCCAGCAGATCGGCGTTCTCCGGCGGCGGCTTGAGCAGGTGCAGGAGAATGCGGGCGACGCGCTGGTTCTCCGCGGGACCGACGTCGGTCACGCGGACGAAGTCGATGCCGTTGAGGTTGCCGGGGCTGGCCCGCAGCTTTTCACGGCGCTTGTCTAAGATCAGCTCGGCAGTCATGGCTTAGACCTCGCGCACGAAGCTGGCGGACTGCACCTGGGCGGAGCCGCGCAGACGATATTGAACGGTGATCTCGACGGTGGTGCCGGCCGCGTCAGGCTCGACCAGGACATCGAGGATTTCCAATCGCTCACCCAGGAAGCGATCGAGCGCGGTGGCGATGTTCTTGCGCGCCAGGGCCGGCAAGGCGGTGCCGGGTTGAAAGACCAGGCTCGGCAGATCGCAGCCGAACTCGGGGCGCCCGACGCGCTCGCCAGGACGTGTGAACAGCACCTGCTCCATGAGATCGATGGCGTGACGACCAGGATCGGTGCTGGCGATCCGGCCCAGGGAATCGACCTGCAGGGGGAAGCGAATGTCCATCACGCCCCCCTGACTCGGCTTTGGCTCGACTGCACGGCGGCGGGGCCGGGCGCGACCGGGTTTTCACAGAAGCCTTGGCTGTTCTGCAGCAGCACGGGCTGACCACCGGCCTTGACCCGCTGCGCCGCCGTCATCCAGGTGGTCCCGATGCAGGGTGTCAGCACCGTCGCGGGGCCGACGGTGACGGTAAACGGGCAGCCGGCGACGCTGCCGCGCGGGTTCTGCACCGCCACCGGCTGACCGCCGACGCGAACGCGCGCCGAAAAACCGGCCAGCTGAACCTGCCCACCATGTGGACACAGGATGCCGGCCCCTTGATGCAAGAGGGGCTGACCCATCACATCACCTCCAGGGCGTCGCCGTTGATCGCCACCTTGTTGCCGGACAGCTTCACCGTCGCGCCGTTGCCGTTATCGATCTCGATATCGCGGCCGAGGAGCTTGAGCTTGAGGCCGTTTTTGGTCTCGATCGAGATGCCGCCCTGCGAGGTCTCGTCGATGGTGATGCGATGGCCGGCCGGCGAGCAGAGCACGATGTGCTGGTCATCCGCGCCCTCGGGCAGATCTTGGCCCTCGCCCCAGAAACAGCCGGTCCAGATTGGGTAGTCGGGATCGCCGCCCTCGAACTCGATCCACACCGCGGCTCCAGCCGGTGGCAGCGCGAACCAGCCCAGCTTGGGACCCGCCAGCGGCGAGCAGGGCAGCGCCCAGCCACACTCCTCATCGCCGAGCACGTCGGGCACGAGCGCGCGCAAGCGCCCGAGCTTTCGCTTGTCATCGGTGTCGGTGACGATGCCGCGGTATTTGCCGAAGAATGCACCCACGCTCAGCCCCCCGCGCGCAGACCTGGGCGCGCTCCAGTGCCTTCTCGGCCGATCGAAATCTGCTGCGTATAGCTGCCGGGAGCCACGCGGTGCGTGACCCGGCGAACCCAGTAAAGACCGTCGTAGGTATCGCCGGCTCCGCGGACGATGATCTGGCGACCCGCGACGATGAAGGCGCCATAGTGGGCCCCGTCGACCTCGCCGCTGCCGACCACCGCGTCGGGCTGATTCTGCCTTTGCGCTTGTGCCGCGCGATCGGCATCGGCCGGGCTGCGGCGACCGACCTGGCGTAGCCGAACTGTGCGCAGGGCGGGCGCGGGGTGCGCCGACAGCGGCTCGGGTGGCGGCTCGTCGTGCACCGTCTTGCGACTGCGGCGGTTTTCGTGGTCGGGGGTGTGGCCGATGGTGTTCACCGCGACCAGCGGATCGAACGAAAAGTTGAGCGAGCGCACATTGCTACCCGGGCCCAACCCGACGGTGAGCGCCGGCAGCACTCCGTCGCTGGTCTCCCTCGGCCCGAAGTAGGCGCGGACTTGGCCAGCGGCTTGCGGCTGCAGCGTGAAGACGAAGCCGTTGTTTTGCGCCAGGCGCTGCACGTAGCGCAGATCGGTCTCGTACTGGTGCAGCGTGCGATCATGGCGACTGCGTCCGTGCCCAGTGGACTTGACCTCGGGCTGCAGCCCCAATTTGGCGTAGTCCGAAAGCACCTGCCGCACGATGTCGGCGTCCGATTGGTTGGGGAACGGACGATCGCGCTGCTCCAGATCCATCAGCACGCCGAGATCGCGTCCGCTGAGCGCCAGCGTCGCCTGCCCCAGCGACTGCGCGTCGGGCGAGAGCTGATAGTGGCTGATCACCCCGTCCATTAGCGTGATCTGGCTGTCGCCGATCTCTAGCCCAATGACGATGCGACGGAGCGGCGACAAGAGCTCCGAGGAAAGCAGGCTGTAGTCGGCTTCGTCGTCGCGCTGCAGCGAAAACGACAGCTGAAAGCCCTGCGACCCCGCGCCTTGGTTGGCATCCTGCGTCACCTCGCAGCCGGCAAAGAGCCGCAGCAGGCGATACGGAGCGGGGTCCAGCGAGCCGTCTTTCGGCCCGGTCCACAGCTTGAGGTGGACGGCTTGTTCGCGCGCCAGCATCGTCTTACCTCTTGGGGACTCGCAGGACGCGACCCACCGTCTCTAGCTCGCGTGGCTGCAGCGGTCGCGTGGGGTCGGCTTCGGCCAGGCGCCAGTACTGCGAGGAATCGCCGAAGAATCGCGCCGCTAGGCTGGGCAGCGAATCGCCAGCGGTCAGCACTGCGGGGCGCTGTCCCCCGCTGCTCTCCTGTGTGGGGGCGGTGGGCACAAAGCGGCGCGTGCGGTAGACGATGGCCTGCGCCTGACCGTTGGCCCTCACCTCGACGTGCAGGGCATCGGCAACGCCCTGCAGGCGGCTGCTCTGTTCCAGACGCTGTAGCTCGGCCTCGTGATCGCCCTTCAGCGCCGCGGGAGCTGGCTCTAGCTCGCCACCACCGGAAAGTGAATCGCCGTCTGCGGGCTTGGCCTTGCGACGATACTTGTTGGCTAGCGAGTCTTGCGTCTCCAGGTAGCGCAGGTAGCTGCGTCCGGCCTGCGAGTCGCTGCCCAGATCGGCGTGCGAAAGGACGCGCAGCGAGATGCGAAGCTGCGCCCGCTGCGGCAAGAGGTCGCCATCGAAGTCCTGCTCGGTGACGGAGAGCTCGGTGATCTGCACCGGCAGGATGAAGGCGTCTCCCCAGCTCACAAAAAGGGGCGGTGGCGCCGGCCACAGCACGGCGATCTTGCCTTCCTTGAGGGCCTCGTCCGCCGCCTTGATCGCGGCCACGCTCGGCCCGCTGAGCGCTCGCAGCGCCGCCAGGGCCGCCCCCACCCCGAAGCGCTGGGTGACCTGGGGGTCTTGATCCAGCGTATCGGCAGCGTCGAGATCTAGGTCGAACGACAGCGTCTCTTGCGGGATGCCGCTGGGCCTTCCGGCCGTCGCTTCGCCGGGCTGGGCCAGGCTGCGGGTCAGCGTCTCAGGGTTCAATTGAAAGGGAATCAGCACGCCATCGCTGCCATCGCCCACGATGAACGCCGCCTTCTGTAGCCGGGGACGCGTCAGTGCTTCACTCATCGAGGATCTCCCAAAATCGACGCCACCAGGGCCTGCGCCACTGCCCGCCCTGCCGCCTCTGCGCTTTGGGCTGTGCCGCCCCCCACGCGCAGTGGCTGTCGCGGCGCGACGACGGTCTGGGTCAAAAGTCGCGGCAGCACCTCAGGCTGGCGCAAAAGACGAGTCAGCTCCGTCGAAAAGCTGGGTTCGAAGCGCTCCGCCGGCCCGACGATCGACAGGCCATCGATGATCAGCGCATCGATCTCGATGTGGATCTGCGGCGCACCGGCGGACCGATCTGCGCTGGGCATGTCGCTCATGCCGCCTCCCACAGAAAATCGAGCTCGCTGAGCGAGCGCTCGAGCTTTTCGAATTCGCTGCACGCGGCGTCGTAGATGTGGCGCATGCTCACCGACTGACGCTGCTCCGCTGCCAGAAACGCGGCGCCCATGGCGATGTTGTTGATCACCCCGCCCGAGACCGAGAGCTGTGCGATGCGGTCGAAGTCGAGACCGGCAAGCGGGGTTCTCTCGGGAAAGGCACGCTGCCAGATGGCCCGCCGATGTTCCAGATCCGGGAAGGGGAAGGCGAGGATGAAGCGCAGCCGGCGCAGAAACGCCGTGTCCACCGACTGCCGCAGGTTGCTGGTCAGGATGCCCAGGCCGCGATACGCCTCGATGCGCTGCAGCAGGTAGCTGACTTCCAAGTTGGCGTAGCGATCGTGGCTGTCTTTCACTTCGCTGCGGCGTCCGAACAGCGCGTCGGCCTCATCGAACAGCAGGATGGCGCCGCCGGTGTCGGCGGCATCGAAGATCCGCCGCAGGTTCTTTTCGGTCTCGCCGATGTACTTGCTGACCACTTGGCTGAGATCGATGCGGTAAAGATCCAGGCCCAGCTCCCGCGCCAGCACCTCGGCGGCCATCGTCTTGCCGGTGCCGCTCGGCCCGGTGAACAGGGCGCTCGTGCCGAGGCCGCGACTTGTTTTTTCAGCGAAGCCCCAGTCGTGATGGACGCGCAGCCGCTGATGCAGATGCGCCGCCATGTGACGCAGCATGCGCAAGAGCGCGCGGGGCAGCACCAGATCATCGAAGCTCGCCCGCGGCTCGATGCGCTGCGCCAGCTCGTCGAGGACCGGGCGCGAGCGCTGGCGACAGAGGCGCCACAGCCGCGAATCCAGACTCTCGCTCGCGGGCTCGGCAGAGGGGAGCTGACCTTCCTTGGCGTCGGCCGCGATCTCGGCGATCTCGGTGGCGGTGAAGTGAAAGGCGCCGGCCAAACGATGGCGAAGTGCCTCGGTCACCGTCGGCTGTCCGGCTAGGCTGCGCTGCCATAGCGTGTCCTGCAGGGCCGCGTCAGGGCGGTTTACATCCAGGCGCAGCGTGCGGCGGGTCGGGGCCAGGGCCAGGGCCAGGGCCTCGCGGCGCGCGATGATAAGTGGTGCGGTCAGCTGTTCCGCCAGTGCGCGGGCGGGCTCTACCGGATCGCCTTCTTCGATCTGCAGCACCAAGACCGCGTCGGCCAGTCGGGTCTCGCGTTCCCATAGCTGGCACAGGCGGCGGCGTTCCCCGGGGCCGGCGGGTACGTCGGCGGCTCGCAGGCGATAGGCGCGGGCGCCGAGCGTGTGCGCGACATCGGCGACAAGCTCGATCGCGCTGCGGCGGTCGTCCCCACACAGATGCAAGACATTTGCATCTAAGCTCAGCCGGCCGGGGTCTGACCCGGGAGCCCGCAGGAAGGCCAGCATCGGGGCGCGGGGCGGGGCCGGGGCCGGAAAGGGCGGCGGCGGCACGCTCTGCAGCAGCTCAGCCAGCCCCTCGTCGAGGTAGACCTGGCCGGTCAGCTGATGCAGCACCCGCTCTTCGATGCGCAGCGGTGTGCGGGTCAGGCTGCCGAAGCCATCGAGATCCGACAACAGGTGCAGCAGGCGAAAGCGCCGCAGCGGGCCGGCCGGCAAGAGCGCGCTCAGGTGGGGATTCGGCAGGGTGGCCAGCGCGAGCGCGAAGTTGACGTAGCCCTGTCGACCGCTGCCCTGGGCCTGCGCGCAGAGCTCCGCCGTTTCGCTGTCCAGCTCGATGGCGGCCAGCAGCAACAGCAGGTGTCGCTCGAAAGGTGATAGGCCACAGCGCTGGCTTAGCTCGGCCACCGGATCGCGGCCGGCTTGCGCCTCGCGACTCGTCGGGGTATCGGCCGGGGATGGCGCTGCCGGAGCGGGGGCAGCCGGCTCGGCGTCCGGCTCCTGCAAGGTCTTTACATAGCGCAGCAGGGCCGCCCGCACCTCGCGGATGCCGGCCAGAAGGGCCGACGGCGGTCCGCTGATCGAGGGGTGGCCCGCAGTGCTCATGGAATCGTCACCTGCTGCTGCGGATCGAATTCAAAACCGCCCGATGGGGTGCTTCGGATGGGAGCACTGTCGACGCCATCGACCCGCACCCGCACCACATAGGTTCCGCGAGGCAGCGGGACGGTCGGCAGGGGCAGGCTCAGATCATTTGTCTTGTCAGCGACCGCCGGCAGCGGCAGCTCTTCTTCGCCGACGAGCAGGCTGACGCGCTGCTCCGGCCAGACCTGCGGGCTGACGCGCACGCTCAGCGTCGCCGGCGTAGTGCGTCCGCGGTTGGGTCCGCTCGTCGCGGTGGTGGCGGGCGCGAAGCTCACCTGCAGCAGGCGCGGCGCAATCGCCACCGGCAGGGCATTGCTGGTCAGCACGGTCTCGGGGGCACCCGGGCTGCGAACGCGACGCAGGCGCAGCGACAGCGCGTAGGGGCCGGCCGGCAGCGCCACCTGCTCATCCGGCAGCCGGAAGGACAGCGCCAAAGGCGTGGCACTTTGGATCTGCGCAGTGGGTATCGCAAAGACCCCTGGCAGGCCCTGCAGCACCACGCTGGGATCACGCCCGCCCAGATCACGACCCGACAGCGCCATGACATCCCCCGGGATGGCCGGGCGCCCCGTCGGGAGCAGTCGCGTCGGCACCCCCAGCTCAGCGGCCGGGCGACCTTCGCTCAGTTGAACCGCATCCAGCTGCGGCCCCATCGCGGCCAGGTTCGGCTGGACCGCGATGCCTTGCTCGATGCTGCCGCGGCTCAAGACCGGTAGGGCCGGCGGCGCCGAGTCGGCACTGTCGATCAGCACCACCGACAGCTGGAAGGCCACCGACAGGCGGTACTTGGTCTGCAGCACGCCCCACAGCCGCGTCATGTCTTCCAGCGTCAGGCTGGTCGGGGTCAGGCGCACGCGCTCGCTCTGGCGGTGCAGGTTGCTCCCCGCAAGCTGCGGTCGCGATCGTCCTAGGCCGGCTAGGATCTCGGTCGGCACCGTCGAGCGATCGTTGAGCACGGCCAGCGCGCGTCCCAGCAGAAGATGCGGCCGCAGATCGTCATCGGCTTTGCCAAAGACGGTCAAAAGGTAGTGCAGGTTCAGCGCCAGCGGCGCGCGAGCCGTCTCGCTGGGGGCGCCCTGCGTGTTCACCGCCAGGTTGCGCCAGGCGGCATTGGGCGACACTTGATACAGAAACAAGTTGAGAAACAGGCGGTCGCCCTGCTGCTTGCTGGTGTCGGGCGGGCCGCTTGAGATCTCGACATCGCCCAGCTCCACCTCGCCGGGGGACAGCGGCTGGCGCACGCGATCGAGGATCTGCTGCAGAGCTGCGGTGACTGCGGCGATGGCCATCGAGTTGCTCACCGGCTATCCCCCTCCTTCCTGGCTGCCCAGCGGACGGCGTAGGTAGTCGCTCAGCGATAGGGACGGTGCCGCTGGCTGGGCGTTTTGCGTGGTCGGTGGACGCGGGTGCGCCGGCGCGGGGCCGCGCAACTCGATCCGCCCGATGCGAATGTGTACCTGCGGTGGTGCGGCGGCCGGCACGAGCGGCGCAGGTCGCAGGCCGGATCCATCTGGGGCCGGGGCGAGGCCGCGGTGCGGCGGCGGGGTCGCCTCTTCGCTGCGGGACCCGGCGGGGGTCTGGACCAGCGGAGGTGCAAGGGCCACCTCTTGTGGGCGGCCGGCTTGCCCCGACTCGGCC
>DAORCZ010000304.1:0-8604 GCA_035345735.1 Pseudomonadota bacterium
GCGTCGGAAGAGGCTCCTCCTGCGTCGGAAGAGGCTCCTCCTGCGTCTGGACGGGCTCGTCGCTCGTCGGAAGAGGCTCCTTGCGCGTCGGAACAGGCGCCGCGCCCTGGACCGCGTCATCCATCGGCGGTTCGCTGCTCGCGGTGGGCGACAGGTCTCGCCGATCCTCGGGCGGAAGCGGTGAGTCGGCCACCTCGGCGGGGGCAGAGAACGTGGCCTCTGCGTCGATTGGCGGGACCCCGGCCTCGCGCTGTCCATCCATCAGCGCCTGGAACTCCAGATCGAGCATCGCGGCCAGATCGGGGTCATCGGGGGGCGGCGTCCGTCGGTCCGTGGGGGCCGGCGGGTCCGCGGGCTCGTCTTGTGGCGGCTCGTCGCTGGCTGCGGCTGAGACGGTCGCGGTCGGCGGCAGGTCGGCGGGCGCGCGGGTCGGCTCTGGCGGCTCACTGGCTGGCTGCCAAGTGGTCGCGGGGAGGCTGTGCGTCGCGACCTCCCCCCCTTCCGCGATCACGGGCAGCGTGCGGCTGGCACGGTCTATGTCACTGGCTTCGTCACTGGCTTCGTCATTGGCTTCGTCATTGGGCGGGAAGGCCGGGCCGGGATCGAGCGCCCCGATCTCCTCTTGCGAGGCTTCGACTGGCGGCGGCTCGACAGTTCGGGCACTGGGGGGCGGCAGGGTCGCCAGCACCGCCAGGTCGGGAAAACCGAGCCGCACCACCGCCTCGACTCGCGGATCGGCTTGCAGCGGCTCGACCGGCAGGGCCGGGGGAGCGGCGAGCGCGGCCGCCATCACGTCGGCTGGGATGGGCAGCGGCTGCGGTGTCGGCTCATCGGCGGGCCACGTCGGCGCGACGACTTGCAGCGGGGCTTCCGCCACGGCTCCGTCGGTCACGGCGGGTGGGTTGACGGCAGCCGGCGCGGCCTCCGGTTCCTGCGGAGGCGTGCGCTCGCTCGGCGGGGCTGGCGTCTCGGCCGAGGCCGTTGCCGCCGGGAAGTCGGTCAACGCGGCCTGCGCCCCCAGGATCACCACGACCGAGGCAGGGGCGCTGGGCTGCGGGGCCACTTCAGACTGCGTAAGCCGCGGCGGCGGTTCGGGCTCGGCGGGCTCGGCGGGCTCGGCAGGCTCAGGGCGCGCAGCAAATTCAGCGGGTGCGGCGGGCTCGGCGGGCTCGGCGGGCGCCGCAGGACCCTCGGGTCCGGTGCTGGCCGAGGGCGCGGCGGCTGGCGCGCTGGTCTGGCTGGCCGGCGTCACTTGGCTCCACGTCGGAGGGCCTGCCTCGGGCGGCTGGCTGGCGCTCTCCGTGGGCGACTCCGGCAGGCTGCGCGACGACTGCGGCGGCAAAAGTGGCGGGAGCCCCGCCGCGTGCCACGCGCTCGAGTCAATCAACTCGGCCGCCGCCAGCAGCCAGTCTTGGCCGCTGGACTCGCGGGGGGCCAAGTAACGCGGCGCTGCCGTCTCCAAAAGCGGTGGCCGCGGCGGCGTAGTCGGCGGCGGTGTGAGTGGTGTGATCAGGGCCGGCTTCGGCGGTGCGATCGGCGGTGGCGTGGTCCGTGGCTGCGGCTTCACCGGCGCGGCGCTGCTGCTGGGACGGGGCGGCGGCTCGTCGAAGTTGATGCCCAGATCGCTCAGCCGTACTTCCATGGTCTCGAACTGCATCTCCGTCGAGGACGAGACTGGGGTCCCGATATTGACGGGGATGCCGGCGATCTGCGTCGGCTGCGTCGGCTGCGTCGGTTGCGTCGGCTGCGTCGGCTGCGTCGGCTGCGTCGGCTGCGTCGGCTGCGTCGGCTGCGTCGGCGATGCAGGCGGTGTAGCCTGTGGCGAGCGCGGGGGCGGGGGCGGCACTGAGCTTTGTGGCGCCGCGATCGGGGCCCGTGCACTCGTCGACATCGACAGCGGGTTGGGCAATGTCGTCGCAATGGCGGGCGCCGCGCCCCCGGTGCCTGGGGGCGGGGCCGACGCCAAAGGTGGCGTGGGCACGCTCCGCGGAGCCATCGCGGGCAGGCGCGGACTTGGTTTGCTGGGCTCCGTGGCGCCTTCCTGGCCGGCTGGCGCCGGGGACTGCGTCGACGCCGCCGTGCTGCTGGTCGACAGCCGCAGGCCGGCCATGGTGGTCGCCGCATGCTGCCCCGCCGCCAGCGCCACCTTGCCCGCCAGCAGCACCCCGCCGGTTGAATCGGGGCGCCGCATGTTGTCGTTCTCGATGAATTCTTCGAGGCTGGTCAGCAGGCGAGCGATGTGCACGCGGTCGTAGATCAGCAGCGCCAGGTAGCGTGAGCTGCTGGCCATGTAGCAGACGCCATCGTCGAGCAGGGTCAGCGTGGCGCTGGTGGCACTGCGATCGCTGCGCAGCCGTCGCGTCACGCTCTGCGGCGCCAGCTGATGCGCCAGCGATCCGAACGTGCGCACGTCGGCGACTCGGCGCAGCGCCAGGTTGTCGGTCAGGATGGGCCAGGCAAAGCCCAGATCATTGGGCTGCCATTCGAACAGCCAGCGCTCTGCCGTCGGCACCGGCGGTGACCAATAGACCTGGGCCGCCGGATCTTCGTGCCGGACGGCGCCCCACAGGCCGGCCGCCAGCGCTAGCTCCATCGGCGTGAAGCTGACGTTCAGCAGGCGAAGCTGCGGCAGTCCGGTATCCGGGGGGCGCAGCGCCGCCGAGGGCAGCACGCAGTCGGCCGCCACTTTGCGCAGCGCGCGCGCCGTCAGCTCGCACAGCGATACCCGGCCAATCGCCGAGATGTCCCAGGTCAGATCGCGCTCGATGCGGGCCAGCGAGTGACGATCGAGGATCTTGCGCAAGATCACGCTCAGCCGCGGCTGCTCGCGCATGAACACCTCGTCCATGAACACCCGGCCGCGATGCTCGATGCCGAAGCGGATCTGGCCACCTTCCACCGTCAGGCGACCTATCGGCTCTCCGGTGGAAGTACGTAGGCTCAGCGACTCCGTCGTCTGACGACCCGCGAGAGCCTCGACGAGCTCCAGCAACGCCATGAACTGCGCGAACTGCTTACTGGCGGGCATACGATACCTCATTAGTTATCACGATTTAGTCAATGCGGGGCGAGCAAATCGTGACGCATAGAAAGCATTGATTAACTGCTTAATTTTCCGCTAGTTACAGGCTGTGAGAGAAAGTGTCATCCGACATAGTTGAAGCCCCGAATTCGTGCTCAGCCTTTGCCCACCAGGCGCGCCAAGTCCGCGTTACGGCGGGGTAAAACGGACGCCGCCGCGGCGGTGAGGTCGGCTAACCCTATCGCTGCGGTCGGGCGCCAGAATGGGCCATCGGATGCCCGCTCGGGGGCTGCCCCAGCCGCTGCGGAGACCGCGGTGACGGGCGGTCTGATCGCCGACAAAGCGATCGGATGACAATAATCCAGCCATTTCAAGGAATTGCTGACAGCGCTGAACAATCTTACCGATTGGCTTTGCAGATAATTCCGACCGCTATAGACGGCTAATTGCTTTGTGATTTCGCAACAAAAACCGTGGGTTATGGCCTTGCCCGAGGGGCCGGAGGATCGGCCCGCCGTGTCGATTGGCTGCCTGGGCCGGCTGTCCTTGATGGCGCGATACAGCAGGCTGGGGCTCCATCCCCCAGGTCAGCCAGCGACGGAACGGGCGCGCTGCGAGGCAGATCGGGGGCGACCGGCATTGGCACCCTGCTTGCTCATTGCAGCCGGGTATGAAGCCCACAACCCCCTCCCGACTGTCCTCTTCCTCCTCGTCCCTCCTCCTGGCTCTGTCGCTTGGCGTCATGAGCCCGCTTCTTGGCGCGGGCTGCGGTGGGTCCCAGATCACCTCGCCCGATGATCTCGACGAGTCGGAGTCCGCCGGCATCGGCATCGCCGACACCCTGCCGATCGGCGGCAAGGCCGAGGTCTACAACACCGGCGGCGTCGGCGTGAACCTGCGCACCGGCCCGGGCACCGGCTACAGCGTGCTGATGACCATTCCCGAAGGCGACATCGTCGACGTGCTGGCCGGTCCTTCGAGCTCGTTCTACAAGATTCGCTACGCCGGCAAAGAGGGCTGGTCGCATATGAGCTATCTGCGTCCATCGAGCGGCGGTGGCACCGGCGGCGCCTATCCCAGTGGCATTAAGTGGGACGCCGCCAACAGCGGCAACTACATGGCCGGGCGCGACGGTTCCAGCATCAAGCGCGTCGTCATCCACGACATGGAGGGCTACTACGCCGGCGCGATCTCGTGGTTTAAGAATCCCGCCTCGAACGTCTCGGCCCACTACTGCATTCGCTCCAGCGATGGCGAGATCACGCAGATGGTGCGCGAGCAAGACACCGCCTATCACGCCGGCAACTGGACCTATAACAAAGAGTCGGTCGGCATCGAGCACGAGGGCTTCTTGTCCGCTCCCAGCCGCTGGTACACCGACGTCATGTATCGCCGCTCGGCCCAGCTAACCGCCGCCATCACCAAGCGCTATGGCATCGCCGTCGATCGCAAGAACCTAATCGGGCACTCGGAAGTACCGCCGCCAAACACCCACACCGATCCCGGTCCCGGCTGGGACTGGAACAAGTACATCGGCTACGTCAAAGCGGCGCGCTAGTCGCCGCTGTATCGGAGATGCACGGGGCCGCGGGGGGGGCGGCCCGCCCGACGCTACAGCGAGGTCTTGCGCAGCCGCAGCGCGTTGGCGATGACCGACACCGAGCTAAGGCTCATCGCCGCGCTGGCCAGCATTGGGCTGAGCAAGAGTCCGAAGAACGGGTAGAGGATCCCGGCCGCCACCGGAACCCCGACCAGGTTGTAGGCGAAGGCGAAGAACAGGTTCTGGCGGATGTTGGTCAGCGTGGCGCGGCTGAGGCGGCGAGCGCGCAGGATGCCGCGCAGGTCGCCGTGCAGCAGGGTGATGCCAGCGCTCTCGATTGCGACATCGGTGCCGGTGCCCATGGCGATCCCGACGTCGGCGGCGGCCAGGGCAGGGGCATCATTTACGCCATCGCCGGCCATCGCCACCACGCGGCCTTGCTGCCGCAGTCGCCCGATGGCTTCGCCTTTTTCCGTCGGCAGCACCCCGGCGATGACCTGGCCAATGCCCAGCGTGCGGGCCACCGCTTCGGCCGGTCCGCGCTGATCGCCGGTCAGCATGATGACCGTGATCCCCTCGCGCTGTAGCTCCACGATCGCGTCCGGCGTCGAGGGCTTGATGGCATCCGCCACTCGCAGCAGGCCACTCAGCCGGCCGTCAAGCGCCACGAACACCAGGGCTTCACCGGCCGCGCGTAGCTCTGCCACGCGCCCCTCGACCGCGGTGGTGTCCACTGCATGCTCGCGCAGCAGCCGCTCATTGCCGACGAGGACCTGCCGGCCTGCGACCTGACCGCGCACCCCTTTGCCGGGCAGGGAAGAAAAGTCTGCGACCTGCGGGAGGGCCAGCGAGCGGGCCTGGGCAGCGGCCAGGATGGCACTGGCCAGCGGGTGTTCACTGCCGCGCTCCAGGGCGGCGGCGAGGCGGAGCACCTCAGACTCGTTCTCGCCGGGCAGTGTCTCGATCGCGACCAGGCTGGGCTTGCCTGCGGTCAACGTGCCGGTCTTATCGACAACCAAGGTGTCGATTTCAGCCAAGCGCTCCAGCGCTTCGGCATTTTTGATCAGCACGCCCAACTGCGCCCCGCGTCCGCTGGCCACCATGATCGACATCGGCGTGGCCAGACCGAGTGCGCAGGGGCAGGCGATGATCAGCACGGCCACGGCGTTCATCAGGGCATGCGCCAGCGGTGGCGACGGTCCCCATAGCAACCACACTGCAAAGGTCAAGAGCGCGACGGCGATCACGGCCGGAACGAAATAGGATGCGACGCGGTCGGCGATGCGCTGGATGGGGGCGCGACTGCGCTGCGCTTCACTGACCACGCGTACGATCTGCGAAAGCAGAGTGTCGCGACCGACGCGCTGTGCCCGAATCAGCAGCGAGCCCGAGCCATTGACGGTGCCCCCGCTGACCCGACTGCCGGCTCGTTTCTCAACGGGCAGAGGCTCGCCAGTGAGCATCGACTCATCGACCGCGCTGACTCCCGAGAGGACCTCGGCATCGACGGGAATTTTCTCGCCGGGGCGAACTCGCAGTCGGTCGCCGACCTGCAGCTGCTCCAGCGGCACATCGGTCTCGTGGTCGTCGTCCGAGATGCGCCGCGCCGTCTTGGGGGCCAGGCCGAGCAGCGCGCGAATCGCTCCCGAGGTGGCCTGCCGCGCACGTAGCTCCAGCACCTGGCCGACAAGGACCAGGGTCACGATCACGGCAGCGGACTCGAAGTAAAGCGGCAGCCCGCCGTGGGCATCGCGCAGCGTCGCGGGAAAGATCTGGGGCAGGAGCTGCGCGACCGCGCTAAACCCATACGCCGCTCCGGTGCCGAGCGCGATCAGGCTGAACATATTGAGGCTGCGATTTCTGACCGACTGCACGCCGCGCACAAAGAACGGAAAGCCGCCCCACAGCACGACTGGCGTCGACAGTAGCAGCTCCAACCAGCCTAGGAGGCGCAGGCCCAGCGCCTTTTGCACCGGCATGCCCGGCAGCACATCGGACATCGCCAAGAACAGAAGGGGCACCGTCAGCGCGGCACTGACCCACAGCCGGCGGGTCATGTCCCGCCGCTCGCCGTCGTCGGTCTCGGTCGCGGTCGGCTCTAGCGGCTCCAGCGCCATGCCGCAGTCGGGGCAGCTACCGGGCCCGATGTGGCGCACCTCGGGATGCATTGGGCAGGTGTAGATGGCGTCGGATGCCGTCTCGGCGACGGTCGTGCGGGCGGCGGCGGGCGCCGGTTCCGGGTGAGGATGCGATCCGGCAGTCGGTGCAGCCGGTGGCGCAAGATAGCGCTCGGGATCGGCGTCGAACTTGCTCTTGCACTTGGGATTGCAGAAGGAATACGTCGTGCCGCGGTAGACCGACTGCCCGCCGCGCGGCGCCAGCGCATCGACCTTCATGTGGCAGACCGGATCGATGGCCGGGGACGCGACCGGGACGTGGTGATCAGCATGGCTCGGGCTGTGGTGATGGGATGGATGGGCACTCATGTTCGACCTCCGTCTTCGGGTGTTCTCAAAGCGGCAGACGCAGCCCCCGCTGCGGGATTACAGGCGGGGCGTTTTTTTCTGAGCGCTACATCCCGCTGTGCGAGGCGTGCGCGCCCTGCGCCTGGGTGGTGGATGGGTGCGTGGCCGCGGCGTGGCGGGTGCCCATGGCCTGGTAGTCGGCAGCGGACATCGATGGAAGCTGCCGCACGAGGGCCGAGATGGCCCACAGGTGCTCGTCTTTGTGGGTCGGTCCGAGCGCCGGCATGCCCGTCATCTTGATGCCGTGCTTGGTGATGTAGAACAGCTCGGCATCGCTCCATTTGTCCGCCGTCTCGACGAGGAGCGGGGCTTGGGGATTGATGACCATCCACGGCGCGGGCCCCTGACCGGGCGCGCCATGGCACGGCGTGCACGCGACTTGGTAGTGGCCGTAGCCGCGCTGCGCAAGCTCGCGATCGCGCAGGTTGATGCCGGCCGGAATCTGCACCTGCCGCGCATGCGCTCGCACCGAGCGCTCCATCGTTGTCTTTAGCAGCCAGCGCACCGGCGGGGTGTGCTGGTCGGTACCGGCGACGCTGATCACGCCGCTGTACAACGTCAGGAACAGCAGCGCTGCCGCCAGGCCCAGGGTGCCGATGCCCGCCAGGATCTTCTTTATGCGTGAGTGGACCATGATGAGGACCTCCTTGCAGTGAGATGGGTCTGGCGCTGCAGACGCGATCGCGGGTCGCGCATTACAGTCGAATCGGCGGCGCGTAATCCTTCCTGGCTCGCTGCGTCTGCCGCGCTGGGGAGGAACGCATGCGCGCACGATCAATCGCCTTCACACTGCTCTGCTTCCTGTTTCTGGCCTGTGGCCCGACAGAGACCACCGACTCGCTGAGCTGCGGCCAGGGGTGGCGCGATGTCGTCTGGTCGAGCGACGGCGATGATGAAGTGCTGGGGCTTGCCAGCCTGCGCCAAGGTCAGCTCGCCGCGGTCGGCTATCAAGGGGGCGTGGCGGGAGATCGTCCCGATCCGATGGGCGATGCGCAGGCCTGGCTGCGAATCTATCGACCGAACGGTCAACTGCTGGGACAGCAGCGCTTCGACACCCCCGGTGCCGATGTGCTCGATGCGGTGTCGCAGCCTGCGGACAGCGAGGATCTGGTGGTGGCCGGCCGCACGACTGCCGCGTTCCCCGGCACCAGCAACCAGGGCGCCTACGATGGGTTTGTCAGCACGCTGGACGGGGCGTCATGGATCCCCCGGAATCTGATCCAGTTCGGCAGCGAGCGTCCGCAGCATCCGCGCCGGGTGGTGGCCAGCGGAGCCGGCATTCTCGTCGCGGGATACGACGATGTGCACATTCCCAGCAACTACGTGCAGAGCTGGGAAGATCCCTTCCTGGCGCTCGTTCAGTCAGCCCAGGTGGACCCGCCCGCGCCGCTGCGACTGGCGTGGTTTTCCCCCTGGCTCACCGACCCGCCCGATCAGATCCTGGGTCTGGCCTGGGACCCGGCGGCTGATGCCGTCTTTATCGCTGGCAGCCGCCTGAGTGGTCCGGATCGCGGTGC
>DAORCZ010000305.1:0-8592 GCA_035345735.1 Pseudomonadota bacterium
GGTGCGCGATGGGCTAGGCGGCAGCGCGACGGGGGGCGGGCTCGACGCCGGCACCGCGGGCGGGTGCGGGTCGGGCCCGGGCGGTGACTTTTCGGGCTCGACCGGCGGCCGGCGCCCCTTGCCGGAGGCCTTGGCAGACGGCGGATCGAGCTCCGAAAGCAGCCGCCCGGCCAGGCTGCGCACGTAGAGTTCATCGTCGCTGGCAAGCGGGGTCAGGAGCTCGCGCAGCTGGCCCCGCAGGTCGCCCGATCGGGTGCGCCGATACAGCGCCATCGCCGCCTCCGCCGCGCGGTGACGCACCGCCGCTTCCGGATCGTGCAAAGCGGTCCGCAGGATCGTCAGCGCCTGCCCCTCCGGCAGCTCGCCCAGCAGACCGACCGCATCGAAGCGGGTCCACATACGGCCCTCACGGCTCAGCACGCGCGACCAGTCGATGGCTCCCGCCGCAGCATCCGCTTGCCGCAGGCGCCACAGCAGGGCATGGGCAATCAGCGACGTACCATCCCCCTCGGCGAGCGCCTCCTTGAGGATCGGCACACCACGGGGCGAACCCGCCTCGGCCAAGCGCCGCGCCGCGGCGAAGCGCACCGCCGGCACTGCATCCTTGAGCCCGGCGAGGAGCACCGGGTTTTCGGGGTCGCCCTCGGCCTGCTCCACCACAAACAGACGCAGGCCGACATCGCCGGTGCGATTCAAGATCTGCATCAGCTGGGCGCGCGCCGAGGCCTCCCCACCGCGCAGGCTGAGCCCGATCACCTGCTCAGCGGGCTGATCAGAGCCACTGAGCCGCTGACTCAGCTCCCCCACACTCGACTCGAAGCGGGGATCGCCCGACGTCCCGAGACGCGCCCGGCTCATGCGCAGCGAGCGCAGCGCCGAGCTGCGAACGACCGCATTCGGATCGCCGAGCGCCCGCAGCAGCACCGCCAGCGCTCCACGCGAGGAGCGCCCCCCCAGCCCTTGCACCAAGATCACCCGCTCCGGCACGGCAGACTCGGCATAGCCCCCCTCGGCCTCGCCGGGATCCGACGGGCCGAGATCCGCCAGCTGACAGGCCAAAAGGCGCGGATTGCGCCGACAGATCTTCTGCAGATCTTCGTCGCCGCGCTCGCCCATCCCGGGCCCGCACAGGCGCAGCAGTGCCGAAGCGGTGGCCAGCCGCACCTCCAGCCGGTCGCTGGCGTCGCTCAGCACCTGGCCCAGCGGGTCGACCAAGCCGAACAAGCGCCCCTGATCGGCCAGCGCCGCGGCCGCGCCCATACGGGTCGCCGGGCTGCCTCGGCGATCGAGCAGCTGAGCGATGAGCGTATCGCGGCCCGCGTCGAGCGGAACCTTGGCGGCAAGCTGCAGCGCCTCGCGATCGCCGGCCTGCGCTGCTTCCGCCAGCGTGCGCCGTGCGGCATCGGCCCACGGCCCAGGCAAGCGGGCCAGATAGCCCGCCAGACCCAGCTGGGTGGCCTTGTCGGTGCTCGCCAAGAGCTTCCGCTGCAGCGCCGGTCCGGCGGTCTCGTCGTCGGCCGTCGCCAGCGTAAACAGCGCATCCAGCTCACGCTCAGGGCCCAGGCGGCCAGCCGCTAGATCGCCCCGCAGGGCATCGCAGCCCACGACCTGCTTGCGCTCGCACAGTCGCACCGCCGCCAGATAACGCACGTCGGGACGCGGACTGTTTAGAAAGCCAGCCAGTAGCGCCCGCCCCTGTGAAGCCTGCAGGCGCTCAAGCGCCGCCGCCGCCTCGACGTTGGGCAAAGAAATCGGCGAGGCCTCGGCGCGGGCCTGCAGCGCCTCGGCCGCCGAGGGCAGGGGCAGCCGCTGAAGCCCAAGGCCAGCCAGCGCCGCGGTGCGTGGATCGGCATCCCGCAGAAGCGGCACCAAGCGCTCGGTGAGCTCGCTCTGTCCCGCCGTCGAGACCCCCAGCGCCGCAGCACGCCGCAGCACCACCTCCCCCTCGCCCAGACCCCCCCGCAGCAGCGCGAGTGCCTGCGGCACATAGAGCTGAGCCTGCTGCCAGGCCGGCGGACGCAGGCGAGGCCAGATGATCGCGATCGAGATCCCGAGCAGACCCAGGCCCGCCAGCCCGACCGCCAGACTCGCGGGTCGCCGCGACACGACGGGCGGCGGCGGCTCCAGGGCACGCAGCGCCTGCCCAAGCGTCTGGCTGACCTCCTCCATCGTCGGGCGCTCCGAAGGGACTCGGGCCAGCATGCGCGAAAGCAGCGTCCGCACCTCTGACGAAGCCTGACTCGGCAGCTTGGGCGCCGGCGGCTCCGCCAGGTGCAGCAGCATCGAGAACCCCGGAAACGGCCGCTGCCCGCTCAGCATCTCGCACAGCGCCACCGCCAGCGCGAACACATCCGCCGGCGGCCCGATGTCATTGCCCTCACCCGCGCGCCCCCCCTCACTCGCCAGCGGATCACCAAACTGCTCCGGCGCCGCGTACTCCAGCGTGCCCAAAAACGCACTCAGCGCCGGATTCGTCAGGTCCTCCTTCTGCGGGTCATAAAGAATCTTCGCCACCCCAAAGTCGAGCACCTTGACCCTCTCCTCCTCCCCCCCCGCCACCAACATGACGTTCTCGGGCTTGAAGTCGCGGTGCACGATGCCCTTACGGTGGGCGGCAGCGAGGGCGAGGGCGCAGGGGTAGGCGATGCGGAGGGCGGTGCGGGGGTCGAGGCCGGTTGGGGTGGCTTCGAGGCGCTTGCGCAGGGACTCGCCGGGCAGGAGCTCCATCACGAGGTACAGCGTGCCGTCGGCGGCTTCGCGCAGGTCGGTGATGTCGACGATGTTGGGGTGCTCGATGCGATTGGCGGCTTGGGCTTCGCCGCGGAAGCGCTCGCGCACGCGGGGGTCTTTGGCCAGGTCGTTCCACAGCACCTTCAGCGCCACGCGCCGGCCGATGCCGGCGTGTACGGCTTCGAAGACCACGCCCATGCCCCCGCGGCCGAGGATCTTGGTCAGTCGGTAGTCGCCCAGGTGCTGGCCCAGCAGATCTTCGGGGGCGCGCTGGCCTTGCCCCAGGGGGCGGCTGGCGACGGCGCGTGCCGAGCCGGCGGGCCCCGGTGAGCGCGCCGGGACAGCCGGCGGTGGCGATGGGGCACTTGCGGCGCTCCCCCCTTCGGCGAGACGGCGAAGCCCCGCGGCGACCGCGGTCAGCGAAGGGCGCGAACTGGGCTCTTCCGCTTGCATCGCCCGACACAGCGCGGACCAGGCGGGCAGTTCCTGGCCCAGCGCCTCGGTTTTCCGTCCGGGCAAGCGAGACAGCGCCGACATCCAGATCCGCCCGAGGGCAAAGACATCGGCGGCGGCGCTGGCTCCCACCAGACTGCCGGCTCGTCGCTGCTCGGGGGCGATGCACTCAACCTCATCGCGATCGGGACTCTGCCGGCGGGCGCTGTAGACCTGCGCGGCCAGCGGCGTGGGCAGACAGGCCAGCTTGCCGACATCGAGCACACTGACGCGCGGCGGACCGCCCGCGGCCTGTTCAACCAGGATCTTGCGGGGGGTCAGGCCAAGGTGATTCAGGCCCGCTGTCGCCGTCACAGACAGCAGGGCAGCGACCTGGGCCAGGCAGTCAAGCAGGGCCGCCTCGCTAGCCCTCGCCAGCCAAGTCGGAAGCGGCTCACCCTCGCGCCACTCGGACGCCACGAGCAGGCCCTCGTTCGGCAGCGGCTCGACGGCGAGAATACGCGGCAATCCGGCAGAGCCCAGCGCGGCCAGCCGTTCGGCCAGGCCAAGGAGGGCGGTCTGCAGCGCCGCTGCCTGGCTCTTTTCGATCAGGATCTGCTGTTGGTGGACCACGACGCCGTCGTGTCCCCGTCGAACCTGGGCGCTGGGCCCGAGGCTGCTCCGGCCTAGCTGGCGGAGCACGGCATACGGCGGGATGACCGGTTCGGTGGGGCGATCCATAGCGTCCTTTCGGTCTACCGACCTTATTGTCGCAGCGGTTCGAGCAAAGAAGGAAGCAAAGGATGTTCCTGGGGCCGGGCAGACTCTCCGACGGACTCTCCGACGGGCGCTCCGTCGCGATCGGCCGCCCAGGGGACCCTCGGGTAGGCGGGAAGGACTGGGCCTGTGCGCTCTGCCCATGGGCATCTTTCCCCAGCGCATTGCCAGCCCGCGTTGCGAGTGACAATCCAAGCTGCGAAACCCGCTTGCGCTCGCCAGCCTCAGCGCGGCGGGTCTCGTCGAGAGCACGCGCCAGCCAACCGCTCAGAACTTGGTACGGAACCTGCTCTGCGAGTCCGGCTGTCCTTTCTTTCGGAGGCCATCATGTACTCGCGTTTGTTCACCAATTCCGGACTGTTTTCCTTTGGACTGCTGCTGAGCGCCCTACACTGTAACGGCGACGTTTCAGGAGTTTCTACCGTCGAGACATCGGTCGAATCCGACGGCATCGGCGATGTCTGTGGTCGCGCTCTGGTGTCGGCGCAGGTGCTGCCCGATCAGCGCACGGTGCTGCGCATCCCAGAGGGCCATCCGCTGTTCGGCGCCTGGGTCGAGATCCCAGCCGGCAGCGTCTTAGACGTCACCAGCGTCGAGCTTGCCGCCGGGACCCACCTGACGCTGGAGTCGGGACAAGAAGCGCTGAGCCCCAGCCTGTGCGTGCTCCCCCACACCGGGAGCTTTCGCAAGCCGATCTCAGTGGTCCTGCCGTATAGCGGCGAGCGGGTGCGGGCGCAGGGTTTTGCCCCCGAACAGCTCGCCATGGCGACGCAGAAGCTGTACGACCTGACCCCGGCCAGCCCCGGCAAGGCGCTGCAGCCGCGCGGCGTGCGGGTCCCACTGGGCGTCGGCACCACTGCGCAGATCGTGCCCGGTCTGATGGCGGTCGACACCCAGAAGAACCTGCTTGGCGTCGAGGTGCGGCAGGCCGGGATCTATCAGGTGATCAGCCGCGGCATGCGCTCACCCGCCAGCGAGCCACGCCTCGACATCCTGCACGTGCTCGACAACTCGGGCTCGATGACGCCCAAGCAGAGCATGGTGGCACGCCTGCTGCCGGCGTTTTTCGACAAGGTGTCGCGGCGCGACAGCACGCTGTTTTCCAACTGCATCGACTGGCACCTAGGGGCGCTCACCACCGACGTGCGGAACGATCCCACCAACCCCGGCGATGACGGTCAGCTGCGCCAGCAGTTCTGCGACGCCAACAAGCTCACCGGCGATGCCAAGGTGGCCTGCATGGCGCTGGGCTGCAACACCCTGATGCCCCTGACCAAGCCGTTTATCGAGCGCGATACCACCCTGCCCTACGAGACACAGAAGCAGCAGTACCAGTGCCTGATGTTGGTCGGCGACCAGGGCTTCGGGCAGGAGCGACCGCTGCAGGCGCTGTCGCGCTTCATCGATCGCGAAAAGCTGCGCCGCACTCCGCCGATCGCCCCGACGACGTACCCGTTCTTCCGCGACAAAGGACTGAGCGTCGTCATGTTCCTCACCGATGAAAACGACTGCTCGGTCGATCCGGCCAAGGCGGCGATGTTCGATCGTCCCTACGATCCCACCTGCACGACACACAGCCCGGAGTGCTATCCCACGAACTTCCGCTGCTACGCCATGTCGCTGAAGTGCCGCGGGCGCAGCGACTTCCATGGCACCGGCCGCTACAACGACTGTGTCGAAGACGCCAGCGGCCCGATGAAGTCGACGCAGGCCTTCGCCGATGAGCTCTTCGGCTTCGTCACCGGCCCCAAAGCGATGGGCAACCTGGGGCGCAGTATGGAGGTCGGCTCGGTGATGCTACGCGCCATTGTGCCAGTGGCGGGCAAGGCCACCGACGCATACGAGATCAAGGACGGCATGGGTTTCACCGACCAGATCGCGGTGTCGTTCGATCAGCCGATCCCGGCCTCGCTACCGACCTCGGATCCCGCGACCGCCTTCTGCCAACGCAACGATGGGATGAATTCGATCATCGGCAACGTGCAGAACCGCGTCAGCAACTTCGTCTTCCGCTACTACAACAAGAGCCACTTCAGCGGAGGGGGCGCCGAACCGCTGGTCGAGATCCGCAGCATCTGCGATGCCGAGAGCACCATCGCCCAGTCGCTCGATGGCCTAGCCGATGAGCTGCAGAAAAAGGACGTGGCCTGCCGCGTGCCCATCGGGCCGATCAGCTAGCCGTGCAGCGCCCCCCGTCGCGCGGTCCCTGCGACCTGTACACGCCACTACAATCGACGATGGAGATCGGTCATGCGAACCTCGAACATCCGCCTTCTCAGCGCTCTATCGGCGCTGCTGTCCCTCAGCTCTTGCTACCGGTTCAAAGAGTGCGGCACCGAGTACGGCGATTGTCCCGAGAGCTACGTCTGCGTCGGATACTCGGCAGGCACACCGGGCCGCTGCGAGCTGACTTCCAGAGACGATGTTGTCGTCGATGCGGACGGCGGGAAGACGGGGAGCTGCACCTTCGTACAGGCCTTGTTTGGCACCGAAAAGAACAGCTTCTTTGGCAATGCCGTCGCCAGTAACGGTCAGTCGGTGCTGATCGGTGCCGTGGGCGGTGCTGCGCCGATCGGCCGAGCCTATCTCTATGACGGAGGGGGGTTCAGCTTCGCCGCGAATTCATCCTTCAGCCAAGCCGTGATGGTCAACGCCTCCGCCGTCAGCGGCTCGTTCGGGCGCAGCGTGGCCATGATGGGCAACCAGGCCATCGTTTCCGGCGTCAAGGGCTGGTCGCTGTATCAAGACAGCGGTGGCGGCTGGACTTACCGCTCGACCTCATCGGTTGCCGCTGGCGAGGCCAAGGCCCTGGCCTTCGATGGCACCTATGTCGCCGTGGGCGTGCTCAGCACCGACAACAGCGTTGAGCTACGCCGCCTATCAGACGGCATGCTGTGCAACACCATCCGCCCCAGCAGCGGCATGCCCCTCTCAGGCTTTGGTGAGGCGCTGGCCATCGCCAACAACACGCTGCTCATCGGTGCCTACGGCGGGGCAGGCGAGGGCTCGGTGCAGAGCTCAGCCCTTGCCTGCCCCGGTGGCGCCGCCAACGCGCAGAAGATCCTCGCCATGGGCGGCAGCACCAACTTTGGCAAGGCCATCGCCGCCTCGGGTGCACAGCTCCTCGTTGGTGCCCCTGCCCAGGCGGGCAATGCTCCCTCCTTCTACACCTACGTGGCCAGCGGCCGCACCTGGCCGGCCGACCTCAACGGCCCCAGCCGCGATCACGGCGCCGCCGGTGCCTTCGAAGTCGGCGACGCGCTGGCCATCGACAGCAACCTGGTCGTAGTCGGCACCCCTGGCCTGTCGGGCGGCGCCGGCGGCGCAACGATCTATCGCCGTGTCGGCGACAGCTGGGTCCTCCTCAGCGAAATCACCGCCGATTTTCCCGGCCACAGCGCCGCCGATCACCTCATCGACCTCGGCCGCTCCGTCGCCGTCTCCGGATCGCTAGTCATTATCGGCGCCCCCAGCAGCGAAAAGGGCGGAACCGCCACCGGCGCCGCCCTCATCTACCGCTGCCAATAACCCCCCCAGCCCTGCAGCAAACTCCAGCGAAGCGCATCCGCAGCAAGCCCTGAAAAAAGAAGCCAGTAAGGCTGGGGCCGCAGCGGATCTCGTTTTTTCGACGCCCCGGCGAAAAAATGAGTCCGCGTCCGCGGGGCCCCCAGCCGTGCAGCAAGCCCGCGCTAGAGGCGTTCACAGCTCAATTTGTAAACACCCACTCAAAACGCCCCCCCATCCCAGCTGAAGCTATACGCCCCACTTCGCCGACGCAGGCCATTATTAAACAGGCTCAGATCCGCCGGGTTGTCGTTCTGGTCCGAGAAGCGATAAAGCGGCGGGCTATCCGCCACCTTGGGCACAAGCGAAAATTCCACCGTCTGAAACCAGGCCCGCGGATCGACGCGCAGGTGCAGGCGCCCCTCCGACTGCGGCACCAGATCCGTCGGGATCAGCGACACGATGCGCTGCTTGCAAATGGGATTTTTGCTGGGATACGCCGGATCACCCGAGGGCAGGATGCGGTTTCCACCAATCGTCAGCGCCGCTTCGAAGGGGTAGGTCTGTCCATCACGCTCCGCCTCGCCCGCCGCATCGAGGATCACCGTCTGATCATCGCTGCTGTTGATGTCCCCCGAGGTCAGCCAAAGCTCACCCGAGAGCGCCTGACTGGCGATGCCTTCGCCATCGACCGGGAACCGTTGGGCAAGCGGCGACAGCGCATCGATGCGCAGCGAGCCCGTGATCTGCGCGACGTAGATGCCGGGCCGGATGCAGCCCGTCTCCTGCGCTCCCGAAGTGGGAACCGTCTGGTTCAGATACACCGCACCGACAAATAGCTGCGCGCGGCGCAACGTAACGCGATACCCCAGCGCCGAGGTAAAGCTCAGCGGTCCTGCGTTCGCGTCGCTCGGACCGCTAGCGACCGCCGCAAACCGCACCCGCCCCCCGCCCGTCGTATCGCCGCAGGCGACGAATAAGAACGGCAGCAGGAAACACAGCCCACAAGCCGGCGCGCGACCGATAGACCCCCGCATCACTTGCCACCTCCCAGGTTCACCGACAGGGAAAATAGGATCTGCCGCGGCGCGCCGGCACTGAAGTGCCGCATCGGCACCAGCGTCGGGAACGGCTGGCTACCGAAGTCGG
>DAORCZ010000306.1:0-8588 GCA_035345735.1 Pseudomonadota bacterium
GAGCGCTGGGTGTTCTTCGATGCCGAGATCGGCACGACCTTTGGCCCGGCGGAGAGCGCCGAGGAGCAGGTGCTGCCAGCGATTCGTTGGTGTGGGCTGCGCGATACGGCGGGCGACTTCAACGCGCTGCGGCGCACCCTGGATGCCAAGAGTGTCGACGAGCTTCTTGGGGCGCAGCGCGACATCATGGGGCTGTCGCTGTTTGCGCTGATGGCGGATGCCGGCGGACGGATTGGCTGGGTGCTGACCGGGCGCATGGACGAACGTCCTGATCACAGCGGGGGCGTGCTGCCGCGCGTTCCGCATGGCCCGCCGCGTCCGCTGTCGCAGGATCGTCGGCCGTTCAAGCTGGATCCGGCAGACGGCTACATCGCCTCGGCGAACGAGCGCCGCGACGGACCGCTGGGCGAGCGCTGGGTGCCGCTGCCCGAGCCGCGCTATCGCCACGAGCGCCTAAATGAACTCTTGGCGCAGCAGGTCGGGCGGGCCGGTCGCCTGGGGCCGGCGGAGCTTTCGCAGTTTGTTCACGACGCGGTCGATGTCGGGGCGCGGCGGCTCTTGGCCGTCTGGGCGCCGCTCCTGCCCGACGAGCCGCGGGCCGCGCGACTTGTGCGCTGGGCGGCGGCGCAGCCCGGCCATGGCGATGAGCACTACGACAACTTGGGCCTGTGGGAAGCGCTGCATCGCGAGGTCTGCCGCGAGCTGATCGCCCGGCGCAGCGACGAGCACGAGGCGGATCGCTTGGTCGATGCGCTCAACGCGGTCTTCCTGTTTCATCACCACCTCGATGAGGCGCTGGCGCTGGCTCAGCCGCAGATCGTCTCGCGTGATGAGCTGGGGAGCGTGATCAAGGCGGCCTGGCCGCGGGCGCTCAAGCGGGTTGGCAGTCGCGATGCGCGTCGGCCGGTGACGGAGCCGCACCTGCACATGCTGTTTGCGGGCAAGCTGCCGGGGATTCTGGGCTTTGACGAGCCGGCGATGCCGTTTGTTGGCGGCGCGACCACGCCGGCGCAGTGCCGAGTGCTGACGCTGATCGGGCAGCGCGCGATCTTTGGATCAGCGGCGCGCTATGTCTGCGATCTGTCGAAGCCGGGTGGCTACTACTCGCTGCCGGGTGGGGCGTCGGAGCGTCGCTTTGGGCCGGGGTATCGGCGCGGCATCCGCGACTGGGCGGAAGGGCGCTATGCCCCGCTCGGGCCGGCGGATCCGGCGATCAATCCGGGGCGTGACGTGACGTAGAACAGATCGCTTCGCGTAGCGATTGAGCGGCGGCCCATCAGTGCACCGTGCTCGGCTCTGTTGAGGGGGTGTTTACATATTGAGCTGTGAATGCCCTTGATGTGATTTTGCTGCACGGCTGGGGCCCCCGCGGGCGCGGACTCATTTTTTCGCCGGGGCGTCGAAAAAATGAGATCCGCTGCGGCCCCAGCCTTACTCGCGGCTTGGGAAAATGAGGGAGGAATTGGGGACCTTGACTCGGCGGTGTTTACAAATTTGTGAACACCCCTTTAGGGATCGAAGGTCAGCACGCTATCGGCGTGCAGGTGGCGGAAGTGATGGAACAGTCGCTCGCGCAGCCGGGCGGCATTTTCGCGCAGGAAGCCGTCGGGGGCCGCGGCAGCTACAGCGTGGTGGCTTTTTTCAGGAGCAGGGCGCGGGCTTCTTCCGGCGTGGCGATGGCTCGGCCCGCGGCCTGACACAGCGCGACCGCCTTTTCGACGAGCGGCGCTGAGCCAGCAGCGAGCACGCCTTTTTCTAGGAAGATGTTGTCTTCCAAGCCGACGCGCAGGTTGCCGCCGAGCTGGGCGGCGGCTTCGGCCATGGGGAATTCGTGGCGACCGATGCCGGCCACGCCCCAGCTGGAGCGCAGGCCGGAGCGGTTCTGGGTGCGATCGATCTCGGCGAGCCGTTCGACAAGAAGCTGCAGGTTGGCGCGACTGGCCGAGAGGGCGCCGCGCACGCCGAGCACAAACTGCACATGCAAAGGTGGCTTGAGCAGCCCCTTTTCGATCAGCTCCGCGGTGATGTCGAGGTGACCGAGATCGTAGATCTCGACCTCAGGCACCAGGCCGCAGGCGGTGATGCGGCGGGCGATCTCCATCGTGTCTTGTCGCTTGTTGACGAAGATGTCGTCGCCGAAGTTGATGGTTCCGACGTTGAGCGTCGCCATGTCGGGAGCATCGGCGCCCTGTAGCTGCAGCGCACCGCAGCGCTCGTCGATCGACATGCCGATGGCGCCACCGGTCGAGCACTGCACAACGACCCCGGTGCGGGCGCGGATGGCGGCGATGGCGGCGCGGAAGCGGTCGCGATCTTGGCTGGGGTTGCCGGCTTCATCGCGCACATGCAGGTGGATGACACTGGCCCCGGCCTGGGCGCAGCGTGCGGCCTCGGCGCCGATCTCTTCGGCGGTCAGTGGCAGGTGCGGGTTCTGGGCCCGCGTTGTCTCGGCACCGACGATGGCGGCGGTGATGATGCAGGGCCCGGGACGCCACAGGCCCATGCGCTGTTCATCGGCGCGGGGGGCGCGGCGCAGCTCTTTGGGGACCACGCAGGTGCCGCTGGCGCGACAGACCAAGGTCGGTGTGGAAAGCGCCGTGGCGGCGGTCGGTGCCAAGCCCGGCTCGCTGAGCGGCGCGATGATCTTGTGCGCCGTAAACGTCATCTTCAGCGAGGTGCGGCCCCAGCTGACGATCTCGCCGCGGGCCTCGATGAAGTCGCCGGAATAGACCGGGGCCAAGAACTCCACGCTGTCATAGGCGCGAAACAGGCCCTCGTCCCCATCGGCCAGGATGCACAGCTCGGTCGCGACATCGCCGAACAGGCTGAGCATCTGCGCGCCATCCACCAAGTTGCCGCCGTAGTGCGGCTTGGACATCCGAATGCGAATCGTTGCGTGCATGGCCGCAGTCTGCACCGGAAGTCGGCGCGAGGCGAGTGCCGCGTTTGCGGGGAGCGCGAGGGGCTGAAGTGGGGCGAGGAGAGGACGAGAAGTGCGAGCTACCAGCCGAAGAAGCCGGCGACTTTCCGGGCTGCGCCGCCCACCGTGCTGGCGGCGGCGCGCGCCCCGCTGGCGATGGTGCTGCCGGCTCGCGAGATCTGACTGCCCGCCGAGTGGACGAGGTTCGAGGCGCCGTTGACGACGGTATCGCGGACCTGGCCAGCGCCGGCGCGCACATCATTCCAGCCGAGCCGTCCATCGCCATCGCGGTCAGCGGCGCGGTGCAGGGTATCGCCTACCCGCTGTGCCCCGCCCACGACCGCATTGCGAACCTGACCGGCGCCGGCGCGCACGTCGTTCCAGCCCAGGTGACCATCGCCATCGCGGTCGGCGGCGTGGTGCAGCGCCTGGCCGGCCTGGCCGACGCGATCCTGCACCGCATGACGAGCGTTGTTCAGGCCGTTGAGCGCGCTGCGTCCCATGGTGGCCACATCGCCCATGCCCAGTCGACCATCGCCGTCGGCGTCGAGGACATGGTGGATGGCCTGCCCAGCGCGGCCGGCCTGATCGCCAAGCCAGTCACGCGCCGCCGAGCCGCCGTTGACCAGGGTGTTGACCAAAGAGCGGCCGCCATTGAGCAGGCTGCGTCCTCCGTTCGACAGCGCCTGACCGGCATCGCCAAGATGCCCGCGCATATCGGACCAGCTTAGGTGGCCGTCGCCATCGCGATCGGCGGCGTTGTACAGACTGCGCGCGCCATTGGTCACCATGTCGCGGGCGCCGCTTATGCCATTGACGGCGGCGTTGCGAAGCTGACCGGCTCCGGCTGCCACATCACCAAAGCCCAGGCGACCATCGCCGTCGCGGTCGAGGGCGCGGTGGCCTTGATCCATGGCCCAGGTGGCGCCGTTCTGCACCGCGTCGCGGGCCTGTCCCATGAGCTCGCCGGCTTGCCGGGCGCGGATGCGCAGATCGTCCATGCTGAACTTGCCGCTGCCATCGGCATCCAGCATGCGAATCAGGCCATCGGCGCCGTGATCGACCAGCTTGGCGCCGCCCTGCATGGCGTTCGACAGGTGGGTCGCCGGATCGTTGAGGGTCAGGCGACCGTCGTTGTCAGCGTCAGCCACCGCGCGGGCAAGCTGTGCGGCCTGCTTGACGTCGAGCGTGACCTCGCCACCCAGCGAGCCGCCGAGTCCGAGCGCGGCGTAGACGCGGCCGCTGATCTTGATTTTGCCGTTTTCGTAGGTGATGCCACCGTCGGCGCCGATGCCTGCGCCGGCCATGCCCGAGGCGGTCACGCGACCGCGCAGGGGACCGAGGTTGGCGTGGATATCACCTTGCGCTTCGACACCCGCGAAGGCACCGATGCTGCCTTCCGCTCCGACGAAATTTGGACCCGCACCGACGCGCGCACCGGCGCCAGCCTTGACACCAGCGAACGCCTCGCCGTGTGCACCGACGCCGGCATCAAGCGGCGTGTCGACGCCCTGCACGCGCAGACCCGGAGTCTTGAGATCGGCGTCGCCACTGGCTCCCACGCCCAGACGGGCGCTGGCGTTGCCGCTAAGCAGGATGCCATCGCGCGTGCTGATCTTCAGGTTGCCATCGGCGCCCGCTTCGGCGACGCCGTAGGCCTCGCCCTTGGCGACGGCGCTGCCGTACTGGCCCTGGGCCGAGACCTGGCCGCGGACACCGGCTTTTTCGCGCACGCCCGCCGCAACGCGAGCGTTGTACAGATCGAGGTTGTGCAGCCCCTGCACCGGATCGAACTTGCCGGTTGGCGTCTGGCCGGCCAGGCTGCCCGCCGAAAACGTGCCGAACGTCGAGTCGTGGAAGTAGCCGCCGCCGTTGTCGCCATCGCGCTGACCGACGGTCGTGGTCTTGATGCCGGTCAGATCGGCCTGCGCCAGCTTGGGCGCGGCGATCTCGGTGTTGTCGAGATCACCGGTGTCTTCGACCACGGTCCGACGGTGCGTATCCCCGCTGCCACGGCCCCAGCCCTGCCAGCGGTTGTACTCGGACCACATCTTGTTTTCGATGCCCTGCGTATGGTTGCGACCATGCACAGAGAAGCTGCCACCCGGCGTAGACGAGCCGGCGGATGAGCCGGAGCTGCTTCCTCCGCTCCAGACTCCGCCACTTGAGCCTTGCTCGGAACCGCCTTGCGTCGTGGTGTCAGACATCAAAAATCCCCCTGCAGATAATTCTCGTCGATTCAGAGCAAAAGTGACGCGTCGGCGTCGTGTTGCGACTACGGCACGCTGGCCTGGAATGCACCCCAGCGAATTCCGTCAGGATCTTGGAACAGCAGGAAGGTGCCCTCACCTGGGATCTCGGTACGCTCGCGGATAATCCGACCGCCGTGTAGGAGGATTCGGGTAGCCGTGGCCGCCAGATCAGGTGTGCCGATGTAGTTGGTGACGCCACGCATGCGGCCACCGCGCTCGCCGCCGACTAGGCTGACGCCCAGACGAAATCCGCCGTCCTCGCTGACGGCGTAGTCGGCCTGCTCTTCGATGGGGTGGAAGCGCCAGCCGAGCAGGCCCTGATAGAACGCGATGCCGCGCGCCAGATCGGGGGCGGGAAGCTCTAGCCAGACGATCGGGTGTCGGCCGCTGCCGCTCAGCTTGGGGGCAAAGTCGCGCTCGGGCTGCCAGAACAGCAGCTCGTTGCCGAAGGGATCAACGGTGCCGGTGTAGGCGCCGCCGCCGCCGACTTCGGTCTTGGCGATGAAGATGCGTCCACCGTGCTCGGCCACCGCCTTGGCCGCGGCTTCGCAGTCGGGCACCAGCGCATAGTTTCCCACCCCGGGTGGCCAGCGCGGCGAGGGCGTCACCATCAGTGCGGCGATCGGCTCGACCCCGGTGTCGATGATGGCGTACTCCTCGGAGAGCACGTGAACCTGCCAGTCGAAGCAGCCGCGATAAAAGTGCACCGCTCGCGCCAGGTTACTGACGCGGATCTCGACCTGACAGATGCGACGAACGCTAGGGTTTTCCATGGCAGGATCAGCGTAACAGAAGCGGAAGAGATCCATGTCGAATTGGGACGATCTAGAAGCCCATGTGCGCGCCAACCTAAAGCTGCTGGATGTAGACGGACGCGCGCTGATTATCGGTTGGCAGAGTCGCAACGATGAAGGGGGCTACGACCGGCAAGCGGTGCACGTCTCGCCGATGACGGCGTACAGCGAGCCCTGGGTGGTGTTGGTGGCGAAGATCGGGGCAGACACGCTGCTGCCGCTGCACGAGGCATTGCAGCTCAATGCCGACCTGACGATCGGTGCGCTGGCGCTGTACCCCGGCTTCTACGGTCTGCGCTGCTCGCTGAATATCCATCACTTACCAGTCGATGACGTCGTCCTGTTCATGGAGCGCTTGGCGCTGGCCGCTGTCGAGATCCGCCGCCGCTTGAGTCAATCGCTGGCCCCGGTGAAGTCGGCGAACGTGCAGGGCTACTGGAGCAAGTAGGCAGGCCTTCCCGCAGCGCCCCCTGCTTGCGTCCACTGCGCGCTGCGGTTGTGGCGTAAGCGCTTCTTTGCCTGCGTCTGCTCGGCCCGCCGCGGAGGGTTTTCGGCAATCAGCGTATGATGCTTCCATGCGCGCGCTTCCGACGGCCCGAGCCATCCTCCTGGCGCTTGGCTACCTGACCACTTCTGCTCTTCCAGTTCGCGGTCAAGGCAGCCCGCCGTCACCGCCCGCCCCAGCCGCGGCCGGCCGGGTATCGACCCAGATCGAGCTGCAGGTTGAGCAGGTGGCGCCGCTGTCGCGCTACTCGGGTTCGGCCTACGTGACCGCGGTCGATCCCCGCTTTGTGCTGGTCGGCAAGGTGGTCTGGGTGCAGCGCAGCGATGTGCTGCCTTTGAACTCGCGGCAGGCCTTTGCGATCCACAGCCCGACCCGTTTGGGTCTTGCCGGATGGCAGCGCGGTTCCACCATCTGCTTGCTACTCACCCGCACGATCAAAGATGAAGTCCGACACTGGGAGCTGGGTCCGATGAAGCCCGACGCGGGCTGTCGCGGCGGTGGCTGAGGAGACGAGGCGAGTAACGCGGGCTTTAGACCGCGGGGCTTGCGGGGGCGATGCGGACGAAGTTGCCGCCCTTGGTCGAGGCGGCAAAGCCGTTGAAGGCCGCGTAGACCTCGGCGTAGCTGGGGCGAGCCTTGAGCCGATCGAGCCAGGCCACGACGTGGGGATAGGCGCTGAGGTCGCAGTGCACAAGCTCACCGGCCGTGGTGATCGCCAGGCCAAAGTAATCGGCCAAGGTGATCGTGTCGCCGCACAGATAAGGATTGCCGGCGCCGAGCCAGTGATTGTTGAGGATGGCAAGCCAGCCTTCAGACTTCTGCTTGGCCCAGGCCAGCGTGCCGGCCTGCGTGCCTTCGTCTCCGCGCTTATGTTGGGCGATGATCTGCGGATAGATGAGGCCATAACCCCAGTCGCGATAGAAGTTGACGTTGAACCAGTCGAGGGCTTCGTTGACGCGCGCGCGCGCCTTGAGGTCCTTGGGATAGGCCGGCGAGTCGATCACATCCGCGAGGTAGCGCAGGATGCTGGCGCTCTCGGTCAGACGGAAATCACCGTCTTCCAACACGGGCACCAGGCGATTCGGATTCCGCTGCGTGAAGTCCTCGCTGTAGTGCTCGCCCTTGAAGATGTCGACGATCTGCAGGTCGACCGCGATGTGGTTATCAGCAATGAAGTGCAGGACAGGCCGGCTAACTGTCGAAGCCGGGTGGGCATAGAGCTTCATGGATGTCTCCCTATTGTGAGCATCGCTGTGCGCCATCATGGCTTCGCGTCCCCAGGGGGCCCGGCACGCGGCTGCACGCGATCGTGGCTTGGCCAGTATAATAGTTCGGCGCGGGTGCGCGGTGGGAGGCAACGATGGGCCTGTTGGTCGACGGGGTATGGCAAGACCGCTGGTACGACACTGGCAAGTCTGGCGGTCGCTTCCTGCGGCAAGAGAGCGCCTTTCGCAGCGTGGTTAGCGCAGATCCCGGCGCTGAGTTTCCGGCCGCGCCGGGTCGCTATCACCTGTACGTTTCGCTGGCCTGCCCCTGGGCGCATCGCACGCTGATCGTCCGCAAGCTCAAGGGCTTGGAATCGCTGATCTCGACCTCGGTGGTCGACTGGTTTATGGGCGAGCACGGCTGGATCTTCAGCGACCGCGAGGCCTGTACCCCCGACACGGTGCATGGCGCGCAGTATCTGCATCAGATCTACACGGCCGCCGAGTCGAACTACACCGGGCGGGTGACCGTCCCGGTGCTGTGGGATCGAAAGCGGCAGACCATCGTCAACAACGAGTCGTCCGAGATCATCCGCATGCTGAACCGGGCGTTCGACGCCTGGGGCAATGCCGAGCTCGATCTGTATCCCGCCGAGCTGCGATCGGAGATCGACGCGATCAACGCGCGCATCTACAACCAGATCAACGACGGCGTTTATCGCGCTGGTTTTGCGACCAGCGAAGCGGCGTACGGGGCGGCGTTCGACGCGCTCTTTGCCCTGCTTGATGAGCTAGAGGAGCGGCTCGATCGGCAGCGCTATCTGTGCGGCGATCGCATCACCGAAGCTGACTGGCGACTGTTTACGACGCTCGTGCGCTTCGACGCCGTCTATCACGGCCACTTCAAGTGCA
>DAORCZ010000307.1:0-8573 GCA_035345735.1 Pseudomonadota bacterium
GCGCCGGGGCTCCGCTCTGCGCGCGCGTCTTGTAGTCCAGGTACTCGGCTTCGTTCACCTGGAAGTAGACCCACATCTTGCTGTTGTCAGACAGCGTGGTCAGAAGCTCGCCCTCTTCCACCAGGCTGCCGCGCCGAACCTGCAGACGGTTCATGATGCCGTCGAAGGGCGCGCGGACATCGGTGAAGTCGAGGTGTACGCGAGCGACGTCGAGCTCGGCATTGGCCTTGTCGAGCTTGGCCCGGCTGAGAGCCAGCTCAGCGGCCGAGACGACATGGCCGTTGGCCAGCTTGCGCGTGTTTTCGAACTCGATGCGCGCCACCGCGGCCTCGGCCTGAGCCTTGCGCCGCTCGGCCATGTAAAGGGCGGGACGAATCTGGAACATGTGCTGTCCCTTCTTCACCGCCTGACCTTCATCGACAAAGATGCCGTCGAGATAGCCGCTCTCAAGGGCCCGTAGCTCGATGTGCTGCACGGCACGGATCTGGGCGACGTACTCGCGGGTCGCCTCGGTATCGGTGCGCAGGGCGCTGGTGGTCTGAAAGGTGGTTCCGGATTCTTGCGTGTGCGCCTTCGAGTGACAGCCGATGTGAAGCGGCGCTGCCAGCAGGCTGGCGAGTGCGAAGACGTAGGATTGGGTTTTCGGTCTGGTCATAGTCCCCTGCCAAGCGCCCCCGGTGAGCTTGTGGTCAAATCACGAGCCCCCGCGCGATCGCGGCGATGCCGAGATCTGGGCCGCACGAAAACGTGAGCGTGCCAATGCGGCAGGATTCAGCAGGGATCGTGCCAGGGCTCGGGGCGGGCCCAGCGGCGAGGCACGCGTGCTCAACGGGCGGCGAACTGCGGAGAAATTCCCCAGGCCCTACACGACGGCGGCGCGGAGATCTTCCCCAGCTGCAAGGGATAGCTTACGAGAGCGCGGCCAGAGGTCGTGGCTGCAAGCTCGGCTCCGCTAGCGATGGCCGTAGCGCTGCAGTCGGGCTTGTAGGGTCTTGCGATCGACGCCAAGGATGCGGGCCGCTTCGCTCTTGTTGCCACGGACAGCGCTAAAAACGCTGAGGACGTGCCGCCGCTCGATGTCGGCCAGCGGCACTAGCTCGCCGGAGGACTCCGCCAAGGGGGGCTCTTCCGACGGGAGGTTGCCTAGATCACCGCTCAAATCTGCGAGCGTAACCCAAGCACCACTGGCCAGGGTCACGGCGCCCTCGATGGTGTTGCGGAGCTCACGGACGTTGCCGGGCCAGTCATGGCGCAGCAGGTGCGGCATGACATCGGTGGCGAAGCCGGACAGCGACTTGCCGTCTCGCCGAGCAAATTCCTGCAGGAACTGCTCCGCGAGGAGCGGGATGTCCTCGCGTCGATCGCGCAGCGCGGGAACCGAGATCGAGACGACGTTGAGGCAAGAAAACAGGTCGGCGCGGAAGCCCCCGCCGCGGACCACGGGCAGGAGGCTACGCGGGCTGGCTGCCACGACCCGCACATCAAAGCTCAGTTCGTGCTCGCCACCTATCGGTCGAGCCCGGCGATCCCTGAGAGCCCGGCGCAGTCCGGCCTGCAAGCCCAGAGAGAGCTCGCCAATGTCGTCGAGAAACAGCGTCCCGTGGTGCGCCCGCTGCAGTGCGCCGAGACGAGCGGAGCCGTTCCCGGTGGGGCCTCCGCGTTCCTGTCCAAAGAGCTCAATCGCTAGCCGGTCGTCGGGAAGCGCGGCACAGCTCACGGCGACAAAGGGACCGCTGCGACGACTGCTGCTGGCGTGAATGACCCGCGCCACCCGCTCTTTGCCGCTGCCGCTCTCGCCGGTCAGCAGCACTGACGCATCTGAACCGCGCATACGCTGCAGCAGGTCCGAGAGGCGCTTCAGGCGCGGGGACACCCCGAGGAGTCCGATGAAGCCCGAGCCCTCGTCACCGCGGTCGCGCAGCAGTTCCACTTCGCGCTGGCGACGCTCTTGCTCGACGGTCTGGCGCAGGATGCTGTCGAGCGCATCAGGCCGCAGCGTCCATGACAGAACTTGGTGGGCGCCGGCGCGCAGCCCAGCCTCGGCATCGCAGAGGTCGCCGCAGTCGGTCAGCAGCAGGACGGGCACCGCCGTCACCGTCGAGATTCGCGTACACAGCGCAAGTCCCGCCGGGTCTAGCTGCGGCAGAGCCACGAGGATCGCATCGAACGCGGCAGCCTGCGGCAGGAGAGCCAAAGCCTCGTCGCCGCTTTTGGCCTGGGTTACCTGATGGCCTCGCGCCAAAAGTTCCGTCGGCAGGAGCGGATGCCGCTCCACAGCGATGTCCACTAGCAGCACTCGCATCCTCTCGCGCCCTCCGAACCGTCGTGCGGTCGCGGCCTGCAGCAGTAGCAAAGGCCGAGCCAGCCACCCGCAGACTCGCCACCCGCCCCACCGAGGCGGGATGCCGTGGAGAATCTCCCCAGGGGGGAATTCTTCCCCAGTGCGGAGGTGGCGGCCTGATGACTCTCGCAGGCCCCAGACAAGAGTTGCTCCGACCGCTCAACCGCTGCCAGCCGGCGAGGGCTGCGCAGTCTGTGATAGCGTCACGCCATGCGAGTAGCCGCCATCGACTGTGGCACCAACACCGTCCTCCTGCTGATCGCCGAGTGGGAGCGCGGACGACAGCCGCGCCTGCGCCGGATCGCTGAGTACATGGAAATGCCGCGCCTAGGCCAGGGACTTGACGCGACGGGTCGGCTGCAGCCAGAGGCTATCGAGCGCGGCCTCGCCGCTCTGCAACGGCAGCGCATCCGGGCGCAGGAGGCGGGTGCTGAGCATCTCCTCGCCATCGCTACGGAGTCGGTGCGGGCCGCCCAAAATGGCGACGAGTTCCTGGCTGCTGCGGCCTCGCCGATGATCGGTGTCAAGCTGCGCGTCGTCGGGGGCGACGAAGAGGCCCGCCTGTCCTATCGCTCGGTCGCGGAGAGCATCGGTGGCCATGCGCCTGGCGATGAGGTGGCAGCGGCCCCGCGCAGTGTCGTCGATATCGGTGGCGGTTCGACCGAGCTGATCGTTGGACGCGGGCGCAGCATGCAAGCCCACCGCAGCGTCCCAATCGGTTCGGTTCGTCTTACCGAGCGGCTCATCCGCAGTGATCCGCCCAGCCCCGCCGAGCAGCAAGCGCTGATGGCGGCTATCGACCAGGCCATCGCCGCACTCCCCGAATCCCAAGGAGAGCTCGTTGCGCTCGCTGGCACCGCAACCACCGTCGCATCTCTGCACCTCGGCGCGGCCATGCCAACGTATGACGGCGAGCGCATCGATGGCATGTGCCTGAGCGTTGCGGACCTCGGCGATCTGGTGGCTCGTCTGGCGAGTCTCACCGTGACTGAGCGACGGGCCCTGCCCGGTCTCGATCCGCGTCGGGCCGATGTCATCTACGCGGGGGCCGCGATCCTGTGGCGGATCGCGCTGCGAGCCGGTGTCCGCGAGTTTTCCGTCAGCGATCGTGGCGTTCGCTGGGGGGCGGTCGAGGAGCTGATCGATTCGCTGGAGTCACGCAGCTAGCCCGCCCGGCAAACCGCACCCCGCTGCGCATCGGACCTGCGCGGGGCGCAGACTTCGTGTTAGTGCTTCTGCACGCCGAGGACGCGCTGCCGCC
Organism: Pseudomonadota bacterium; assembly: GCA_035345735.1. Lineage (GTDB taxonomy): Bacteria > Myxococcota_A > Polyangia > Palsa-1104 > JAEUJZ01 > JAEUJZ01. The sequence goes on from DAORCZ010000307.1 coordinate 3,603, forward strand.
CCTCGGACGTACCCTCTCCCTCTAGCTCTTGGAGACTCGCATGCCACGCCATCGACCAACCCTCCTCTCCTGCCCCCGCGCTGTGAGCCTGGCCCTGGTGATTGGGCCGGCCCTGTTGTCGCTGCTCACGATGGGCTGTGGCGAGCCGCCCACCGAGCCCCCCCTGCCCGCCCCTCAGACGACGAGCCCGCCCGGGCTGGCTACTGCGCCTCGCGTCTCGACTCTGCGCGAGCTTCCCTACGACGGCGTGGCGGATGCACTGTTCTCACCGCGGACCGCCGGACCTCTCACCTCGCGCCCCTACAAATACAAGGTTCCGTCGCGCTACGACGCCACGAAGGCGACGCCGCTCGTCGTCATGCTGCATGGCTTTACGGCCAGCGGAGAGCTCAACGAGCTGATCCTGCACCTCGCTCCACTCGCCGAATCCAAGGGCTTCCTCTACGCCTTTCCCGACGGCACACAGAACCCGCTGGGCATGCGTTTCTGGAACGCGACCGACTTCTGCTGCAATTTCTTCGGCAGCACCGTCGATGATGTGGCGTACATCACCGCGGTCATCGATGACATGGCCAGCCGCTTCAACGTCGATAAGAAGCGGGTCTTTCTGGTTGGTCACTCAAACGGCGGGTTTATGTCGCACCGCATGGCCTGTGACCGCAGCAGCAAGATCGCTGGCATCGTCAGCCTGGCCGGTGCGCAGTGGAACGACGCCACGCGCTGCACACCGACCGACAAGGTCGCGGTCCTGCAAGTACACGGCAACCTCGATGCCCTGGTGGCCTACGGCGGCGGACCGCTTTACCCGGGAGCGCGCGAGACCGTCGCCATCTGGGCCAACCGCAACGGCTGCACGGGTCGCCTAGGCTATGGCGGCAAGCGCCTTGATCTAGAGTCTGTATTGCCGGGAGCGGAGACCAAGATCGAGGAGTACGGCGGCTGCCCGGCCAACGGCCCGGTCGAGCTATGGACGATCGAGGGCGGCAGTCACGTCCCAGCCTTTACGTCGTTCTGGCCAACCGCAATCTATGACTTCCTCATGGCCCATCCCAAGCCCTAGCGGCTGGGCGCAAGCCACCACCCTATCGGCTGGCTCGTCCCCTGGCGGGGGCTCGCTCTGGAGACTCGGTGATGACTGATCGTTTTGTCCTTGTGAGATCGCTCGCGACTGACCAAGCCCGGTTGCGGGTGCATGGTCCAGATGCCCGCCGCTACCTGCACGGCATGGTCAGCAACGACGTGCAGGGACTCTCTCTTGGACGCGGCTGCCATGCCTGCCTACTCTCGGTGAAGGGTAAGTTGGTCGGCGATCTCGTCATCTATGACCATGGCGAGGCGGGGCTGTTCCTGACCCTGGTGGGAGCAGCGCGGCAGGGGGTGCGTGCGACGCTCGATCGTCACCTCATCATGGACAACGCCACCGTCGAAGACCAAAGCGATAGCTGGAGCGGACAGCTGATCCTTGGCGAGTCGGCTGCGACCGTGCTCTCCACCTACTTGCCTGGGGTTTCCGCTGCCGCCATCGCAGACCTGCCACGCTATGGCTATGTCACCGCGACGACCGCGGCCGGTCCCGTCTGGGTCGCGGCGACGGCCCCCCTTACGCAGCCGAGCTATCACCTGCTCGGCACCGCGGCCGCCGTCGCTGCGATCGAAACACAGCTTCTGTCGGGCGGGGCTCAGCCGCTGTCGTCGAACGACTATCAAGTGTTGCGGGTCGAGGCGGGTCTGCCTGAATACGGCCGTGACCTGGACGAAGATCGCATGCCCGCCGAGGCCGGGCTCGACGACGCGGTGAGCTACAGCAAGGGCTGTTACCTGGGCCAAGAGGTCGTGGTGCGGCTGCGCGATCGTGGCCATCTGAACCGCAAGCTCTGCGGCCTCCGGCTCTCGCCGAGCGGCGCTCTACCCGCGGCCGGGACCAAGCTCCGGGGCGGCGATCGGCCACAGGCCGGTACCCTCACTTCCGTCGTGCGCTCACCGCGGTTCGGCGATATCGCGCTCGGCTACGTCCACCGCTCGCAGTGGGAGATCGGGACACGCCTTGAGCTCCTGACTGAAGGAGACCAGCCCAGCGGGCAGACCGCCACGATCTGCGCCCTGCCGTTTTCAGCCTGAGCGACTGCCTAGGAACTCTTCCACCGCGTCCACCGTTGTCGCCGCACAGCGGAGTAGCTCAGCCATCGCGTCGGCCTGGTTGTCGCCATGGTCTTGCCGCACCGCTTCGTAGGCCCGGTCCGATGCCTCTCCCAAACGCTCTGCCCCGAGGATCTTCGCCGCCCCTTTGGTCGAGTGGATAAGTCGCAGCGCATCCCGCCGATTGCCAACGGCGAGCGCCTGCTGCACCTGCCCCAAATCGGTCATGAGCTGGGTGCGAAACATCTCAATCATCGAGATGTACAGCGAGCGACTCCCGAGCATCCGCGAAATCGCCGACTCGACGTCGAGTACGGGCAGTGCGATGGCGGCCTGCCTCTCGCCGACTGAACTCTCGCCAGCTCCCCCCATGGCGTCCATGCTCGTGCTCCCGCATTACCGCCTAGCCAGCAGCGCTCCGATTGGCCCTTGCTCTAGGCATCGCTTGGGCTGCCCCTACAGCCGCCCCCCCAACCTTCGTGTCCCCGCAGACAACGGATCATCACTTCAGCAGCCCAGGCGCAGCACGCCTAGCCCGATGCTGTACCTAGTGCAAACTAGGGCCGGTGCGCCGAACGATGGCTGGTTCGCTCGTTCGACTCCGGCGCCGGCACGGTCGTCAGCCAAGAGACGCAGAGATCGACCAGCGGCTGTGCGGGTGAGCGACGGAGATCAGCCAGGTAGCGCTTGAGCCCGCGCGGCTGACCAGCCACGGTCGGGATGCCTTCCGCCGGCATCAGGTGCAGAGTCACCAAGCGTCCATCATCGTCACCGATCGCCGGCTCCTCGCGAACCTCGACGCGCCCCTCCAGCGTGTCCAGCTGAGCCTGCGTCAGCAGGGAAAGGAGCTGCTGCTCCTCCTGCGGCGACAGGCCACGAACGGATGGGCGCGGAGCCGGTGAGCGCGGCACAAAGCCTTCCGCCGGCTGCACGCGCAGCTTCCCCCCTTCAACGATCACAAGTCCCCCCGGTCGCCGCCGCGGCTCTAGCCGTAGCTGCAGCCGCAGCGCGCGTAGCTCCTCCAGCGAGTGCGGTACGGCGACGGGCCGCCGCGCCTCACTGGCTTGCTGAATGCGTCGCCCCAGCTCGTCGAGAAACTCGGGCAGCGCTTGGCCATCCGGCGGGGTCGGCCAGTCCCCCCGCGAAAGCCGCCAACCGCCGAGCGGACGACTGCCCTGCCACAAGAGGAGCGAACGATCGCTTGGCTGGGGCGTCTCGCTGCTCGCCAGGCTGCCAAGCTCGCTAGCCCGCAGTCGCGACACCAGCTGAGCGCGCTCGCCAGCCGACAGCAGCAGCGGCGTACCCACCGGCGCACAGCGCGCCGATTCCGGCTCGCTACAGCGCAACAGCGCAGCACTACCCGCCTCGATCTCCAGTCGCTGCCCCTGGCTCAGACTCCAGCTTAGGCGCAGCGTCGCGGCGGTGTCGTCGCGCAGGACATCGGTCAGATTCTTGGTCCCCGCTGCGGGCTGGGCACTTCCTGACATCGGTACGGACAGCGCCAGACACAAGCCCACTCCACTCAGCACAATCGCGGCTGGCCGGGGACGTCCACGACGGCAAGTGCGTTCCATCAGTGCGAGAGAGGGGAGTCGAACCCCTATGCCTCACGGCGCCAGATCCTAAGTCTGGTGCGTCTGCCAGTTCCGCCACTCTCGCGCGGCCATCGAAAAATACTCAGATACAAACACAAACGCCACAGCAATTATGCTGTGGCGTTTAGAGTTTTCACGACCTGGGATCTGTTGTTTCCTAATCACCAATTGCCGCTTTGATATTGCGGCTGTCGTCTTTGTGAGCCCAGTAGGAATCGAACCTACAACAAACGGATTAAGAGTCCGCTGCTCTGCCAGTTGAGCTATGGGCCCGTTAGTGACTCGAAAGCGGCGCCTATTCAGCCAAGACCCGCGCCACTTGTCAACACGGTTTTTTTAGAATTTTTTCAAACAACGTAGTGCGTCTGGAGCGATTCGAACGCCCGACCCACGGGTTCGAAGCCCGTTGCTCTATCCAGCTGAGCTACAGACGCGCAAGGGAATGACCTCTTACCGCGGCAAAGCGCGACTTGGCAAGGAAAAAAACGGCCTGGCCCATCGCTTCTTCCGGCTCCGGCCAGGCCTAGGCTGCAAACGACGCGCGGCGGGCCGGACGCAGGACAGAGTCCAGCCTCCAGCGAGGCTGATATACTCTGGGGCCATGTCGAAGCATGGGAGCTCTGGTATGGACAGCGACGAACTCAAGGCCCTGCGCGATGCTGTGCAGGCCCTGCCCAGCAACCTGCCGCTGCGCCGCCAGCTCGCTGAGGCCGAAGAGAAAGCCGGCGAAGTCGAGGCCGCCCTAAAGACCGCGCAAGGAGCCCCGAGCCCAGATGCCAAGCTGATGATCGTTGCTGCGCGCTGCCTATACGAGCTAGGACGCTACAAGGAAGGTGTCGAGCAGTACGACAAGGCGGTGGCCCTCGACATCGCTGTGGCTGATGCCACGCTGCGCGATCAGATTGCGCGAGCCGCCGCCGACCCACGCTCACGCTTGCGGCTCGTGGCTGACCCGGGTGAGCCCAAGGAAACCGCCGACTCCGTCGAGGTTGAGCAGCCGAAGATCACGTTTGCCGACGTCGGCGGCCTGGACGACCTGAAAGAAAAAGTACGCCTACGGGTACTGCATCCGCTCAAGCGCCCCGATCTGTACAAGGCCTTCGGCAAGAAGGTTGGTGGCGGCATCCTGATGTACGGCCCACCCGGCTGCGGCAAGACCTTCCTGGCTCGGGCCACGGCCGGCGAAGCAGGCGTCCGCTTCATGGCGGTGGGCATCGAAGACGTACTCGACATGTGGTTC
>DAORCZ010000308.1:0-8567 GCA_035345735.1 Pseudomonadota bacterium
GTTGACCTCATCGACCGTGCGCTGGGCGGCGAGCACTTCCAAGAGCGATGCGCTGCCGCGCTGATAGCTGTAGAGCATGGCCTTGTGGACCTGCTCAGCATCGTTGAGCACGCCTTGCGTGTACAGGCGCAAGCGCTCGACGGTGGCCCGGTAGCGCACGAGGGCTTGGGTGACCTCGACGGTGGCGCGGACGGCGGTGGCTTCGGCCTGCGCGGCGGCGCCACGTGCGTTGGCTTCGGCGGCCGACAGCTCGCCACGATACGTGCGCGAAAGTGGCAGCGGCAGCGAGAGCATGGCTGATAGCGCGTCGTACTGCGGCGAGGCGAAGGGCTCGCTAAAGAGGCTGCGCTGCCAGCTGACGTTGAGCGAGACATCGATCCAGCGATTGCGCGTGGCCAGTGCGATGCGGGCCTGCGCGGCTTCGCTGGCGCGCTGTCGAGCTTGCACATCCGGGCGCTCGCGCAGGGCCGCGGCCTGAAGCTGCGCTTCGTCGAAGGTCCGCGGTGCGGTGGTCAGGTGGCCAGAGAGCGATGGTGGCTCGGCAAGACCACTCGTTCCGTCCGCTCCGCTTCCCAAATAGGCGCGCAGCCCCAGGCGCGCCGCTCGGGCTTCGGCGTCCGCCTGCAGCACCTCGGCGCGATAGCGCTGGCACTCGACGCGCGACTGCAGCAGCGCGACGTCGCCGACATCGCCGGACTGCACGCGCTTTTCGTTGACCGCCACCAAGCGCTCTAGGCTCTCCAGCGTGTGGCGTTTGCGCGCGACGACCAGCTCAGCAGCCAAGGCATCGACATAGGCGGTCGCAGCGGCGGCTCGTAGGCGCTGCCAGGTCTCGCCGAGCTCGGCCTGTGCGATCCGGACCTCGCCCCCGGCCACCGCGATGCGACCTGCCCGCTTGCCGCCGAGCTCAATCGGCAGGGTCAGGCCCAGGCTGCTCATCAGCGGGGCGGACTGACCCGAGACATCGACCTGCGAAAGACCTCCGCTGAGCACGGGATCGGGAAACACCTTGGCGATGGCGATGCCCGCTTCGGCGGCAGCGACGGCGTGCTGGCTCGACTGCAGCTCTAGGTTTTGCCGGTGGACGGCCTCCAGGTAGTCGGCAAAGCTCAAGGAGGCACTCGCCTGCGCTGCCAGCTCGCGCGGTGAGCACAGACTAATGAAGGCGAAGAGCGCCCCGCCGCCCCACATCCACTTGGGGGATCGCACGCGGCTCATGCTGGCTCCTGACTAGACGGCGGGGTGGATCGCTCGCGTTCTTCCACACGCGACTCGATGACGTAGTACAGCGCGGGCAAGACGAACAGCGTCAGCAGCGTAGCCGACAGAAGTCCGCCGACCACCACCGTGGCCAGCGGCCGCTGAACGTCGGAGCCGATGCCGCGCGCCATGGCCGCCGGCAGCATACCCAGCGCTGCGACAGTCGCGGTGAGCAGCACGGCGCGCAGCCGATCGTTGGCCCCGCGCACCACGGCTTCGGCGAGCGGCAGCCCCTGGGCCCGCAGCTGGTTCAGACCCGAGACGAGGATCACGCCGTTTTGCACCGCCACACCAAACAGCGTGATGAAGCCAACTGCGGATGAGACATTGAGCGTCATGCCGCGCACGATGAGCGCCACCATCCCGCCAAGCAGGGCCAGGGGCACATTGGCCAAGATCAGACCAGCGTGCCGCACGCGACCGAAAGCGCCGTAGAGCAGGATGAAGATCAGCGCCAGCACGATCGGCAGGATCAACAGCAGGCGGGCCGCAGCGCGCTGCTGGTTTTCAAACTGGCCACCCCAGCTCAGCTCGTAGCCGGTGGGGGCGGGGGCCTCGCGGGCGATGCGGGCCTGCGCTTCCGACAGGAAGCTCGACAGATCGCGACCGCGCAGGTTAAGGCGCACGGTCAGATGTCGGCGGCCCCCCTCGTGCGTGATGGTGCTCTCGCCGGAGCGCAGCTCTAGCCGCGCCACCTGGGCCAACGGCACACGCGCGCCACCGGGGGCCGGTACGGTCAAGTCACCGATCGCTTCGCGGGAACTGCGGACGCGGGGCTCGAAGCGCACCGCGACGTCGTAACGCCGCTCGCCTTGGTAGACCTGGGCCACGGCGCGGCCGCCGATCGCGACTTCGATCAGCAGGGCGATGTCGGCGACGTTAATGCCGTGTCGGGCAGCCGCGGCGCGATCGACGGTGACCTGTAGCTGAGGCAGCGGGGGCTCTTGATCGATGGCGACATCGGCGCTGCCGCGCACGTTCTGCAGCACGCCCACCATGCGCTCGGCCAAGCGTCGCGCCTCGCCAAGATCGCTGGCGAAGATCTTCACCACCAGGTCGCTGTGGGCACCGGCGATCTTGTCGTTGACGCCGTCGATCATCGGCTGGCTGAAGCCGACGACGATGCCGGGGATCTGGGCAAAGCGCCGGCTGAGCTGAGCGATCAAATCAGCCTTCACCATGCCGGCCGGCCACTGCGAATAGGGATGCAGCGACACCGAGCTCTCGATATGCGAGGGCGTCCACGAGTCGGTGCCATCGTCGTTGCGCCCGAGCTGCGTGACGATCGCGGCGACCTGCGGAAAGTTCAGCGCGGCACTCCGGATCTCGGACGCGAACTGATTGGCCTTCTCCAGCGAGATGCCCGGTGGCAGCTGCACCTGCAGCCAGATCGAACCCTCATCGAGCTCTGGCAGGAAGCCCTTGCCGACGACCGCACCGAGCAACAGGGCCAACGCCGCCGCCGCTGCGCCTGGCCACAGTGCGCGCTGTGGTCGCGCCACCAAGCGTCGGATGGTGTGTTCGTAGGCGCGCTCCAGCCAGGAGAGCAGCGGGTTGTGCCAGACCTTGCGCGGCTTGCGCAGCGCCGACAGCGACAGACCCGGGATCAGCGCCAAGCCGACGAGCAGCGCCGCCGCCAAGGCATAGCCGATGGTGTAGGCCATCGGCGAGAACAGCTTCTTTTCGACGCGCTGAAAGGCGAACAGCGGCAGGTAGGCGGTGATGACGATGACCTTGGCGAAGAAGATCGGCCGGGCCACGCTGGTCGTCGCGGTGATCGCATCGGCCTCGGTCATCGGTTGATCGGGCGTGGCTTCGCGCCGCCGCAGCACCGACTCCATCACCACAATCGCGCCATCGACGATGATGCCGAAGTCGATCGCGCCCAGCGACAGCAGGTTGGCCGGGATGTTGGTCAGGCGCATGGCGATGAACGCGATGAGCAGGGATAGGGGGATCACCGTGGCGACGATCAGCGCGCTGCGAGGACTACCTAAGAAGAGGATCAGGACGAGGATGACCAGGCCAATGCCCTCGACCATGGTGCGCGAGACGGTCGACAGCGTGGTCCGCACGAGGTCGGTGCGATCGAGATAGGGCACCAGGCGCACACCGGCCGGCAGCAGACCACCGTTGAGCGCCTGCACGCGCTCGTGCAGGCCGGCGAGGACGCGCGACGGATTCTGGCCGCGCAGGAGCAGCACGATGCCGCTTACCCCATCGGGGTTGTGATCCTTGCCCAGGATGCCGTTGCGCTGCAGCGCGCCCAGCTGCAGCGTGCCCAGCGAGCGCAGAAAGACCGGCGTGCCTTTCTGCACCGTGACGACGATGTTGCCCAGGTCTTCGAGGTTTCTGATCAGGCCGATGCCGCGCACCACAAAGCCCTGATCACCGCGCAGGAGCACGCTGCCACCGGCGTTGCTGTTGTTGTTGTTGACCGCTTCGATGACGTCGCCCAGCGACACGCCGTACTGCAGGAGCAGCGTCGGATCGAGCACCACCTGAAACTGCGTCGTCTCGCCGCCAAAGTTGGTGACATCGGCGACGCCCGAGACCTGCTTGAGCGTCGGCACCACCAGCCAGCGCTGAAGCTCGCGCAGCTCGCGCTGGTTGTGCACGGCGCTCTCTAGCGTGTAGCGAAAGATCTCGCCGATCGGCGAGGTCAGCGGATCGAGCGCGGCGTTGGCACCCGGCGGCAGCTCGACTTCTTCCAGGCGCTCGCGAATGCGCTGGCGGGCGAAGTAGTCGTCGATGCCGTCGGCAAACACCAGCGTGATCAGCGACAGGCCAAAGGTACTGCGCGAGCGCATGACGTGCAGGCCGGGCGTGCCGTTGAGCTCGCGCTCGATGGGAATGGTGACCTGCTCTTCGACTTCTTCGGCGGCGTGGCCGGGATACTGCGTCACGACCTGGGCCGTGGTATCGGCGATGTCGGGATAGGCCTCGACGGCCAGCTCCTGCCAGGAGAGATAGCCGAAGAGACCGAGCAGGACGAAGATGCCCAGCACCAGGAAGCGACGCTTGAGCGCGGAGGTAACGAAAAGATCGATCATGGGGCGCTCAGGGGTTCACTGCAGAAGGACGGCGTTTTCGACGACGATGCGCTCGCCGGCGTGCAGGCCCTGAGCGATCAGCGAGAGGCCCCCGACGACCGCGCCAGTTGTGACGCGGCGGCGTTCGTAGAGCGAGGGCCCAACCTCGACAAAGACGTAGCTGGCATCGCCCAGAAGCACGATGGCGGCGGGCGGCACGACCAGCTCAGCGGCGGCGCTTTCGGTGAAGCGGACGCTGCCGAACATGCCGGGGCGCAGGCGCCGATCGGCGTTTTCGAGAGCGACGCGGACGGGGATGGTACGGGTCTCGGATCGCAGGAGATCGCCGACGAACAGCACCTTGCCCGGCCAGGCGTCACCGGGATAGGCGCCGAGCGTCACCTGCGCGTCTTCGCCGGGCGAGACGCGGCGGATGTCTTTTTCCTGCACGCTGGCCGTGACCCAGACCTGCGACAGGTCAGCGATGGTCATCAGCGGATCGGCGAGATCATTGCGGTACTCGCCGGGCGCCACTTTGTACTCAACGATGCGGCCGGAAAGCGGTGCGCGCACCACCAGCGGTCGGCCGAGTGCTCCGGGGTCGATGCCGAGCAGCTTGAGGCGCAGCGTGGCTCGTTCTAGCTCGCTGTGCGCGAGATCGCGATCGGTCTGCGCTTGCTCGACTTCACGCGCCGCGCCGATGCCGGCCTGCTTGAGATCCTGCTGCCGCGACAGCGTGCGCTGGCTCTGGGCCAGGGCGCTGCCGGCGCGCAGGTAGTCGGTCTGCGCCGCCACCAGATCCGGCGAGTCGATGTCGAGGAGCGGCTGCCCCTTCTGCACCGAGTCGCCGAAGCGCACGTAGAGCTTGACGATGCGACCCGGCAGGGGGGCGGTGACGCGGGCCAGGCGCGCCGGATCGGCCTCGACTTCGGCGGGAGCATCGAGCGAGCGACGGATGCTGCGCGGCTCGATCCGATCGACGCGCAGCCGTGAACGCAGTGGCGAACCCTCGGGAACACGCAGGCGCTCTCCCTCGCGGACGACCGCTGGCGGTGAGCCCCCGGCCGGCTCAGCGGGGGACTCGTGATGGCAGGCAGCGTGGGCTGAAAGCAGACTCAGCAACAGGATGCGACGACCCAGGTAGGGCATGGGGCGCGCACCTTAGCCCATCGAAAATTTCCCGGTCGGGAATTTGCGATGACGATTGCGTCAGCTTTTGCGGCGCTTACAGCTTCTTGGCGAGCTTGTCGGCCGCTGCTTCGGCCTTGCTCTTGTCGCCGGTCAGCAGGATGCCCTTGCAGGTTCCCACCACGACGGCTTTGGTCTGCTTCAGCGCATCAAGGACGCAGCCGTTGGCCTTGGGCTGACTGGAGGCCAGGATCGTTGCGCTGGTCGGCTTGCCGGTCTGCCAGGTGAACTCGGCCAGAAAGGCTCCGCCGGCTGCGGCACAGGCATCGAGCACCTTCCGCTGCTTGGCGAGCTCAGCGACGATCAGCATCGAGCCGAACAGGCCGCCGCTCTGCAGCTTGCAGGTCAGCTTGCGCACTTCAAGGCCGTCGCTCGACAGGCGGCCGACGTTGAGGTTGGTCTCGGCGGCGCGGCCGGGGCTCAGGCCCACAAGCAGAACCAGCCCGACGCAGAGCGTGCAGGCAAGCCCGCGGAGCACGGAGGCCGCTTTGTACATGCAGCCACGTTAGCACGAGCCGGGTGGCGCAAAGGGACGCTGGCGCGAGGACTTTGTCGCAGCGGTCATCGCGCGCCGCAGGCGAGGAAAAGAGGGAACTTAGGGCGTCGGCGAGTCGAGACCAGCGTAGTGGCGGACGGCCTGCAGGCGGCGACCGCTGGGGTAACGACGCATGTACTCGTCGGCTCGTTCGCGGCAGCGGGTGCGATCGCCGGCTCGGCTCCAGGCTTCGACCTCGCGGGCCAGGGCGTCTTGCGCCATCGGTCCATCACCGTCGAGGGCCTGGGTCTTGCGGAAGCTCTCAGCGGCCTCGCGCGGCTGGCCCAGATCATCCAGCAACACCCGGCCCAGCGTAAACGCAGCCAGCGGCGCGCGCGGATCGTCGCCGTGGCCATCGAGAAGCTGGCGCAGCGACGACACGGCCGCGGCGGGGTGATGGCTCAGACGAGCGACATCGGCCAACAGCAGGAGATCCGCCGCGCTGTGGCTGGCGGTGGCAAGCGGCGACAGGATCATGCCCGCATCGGTCCTTCGCACGCCCCCTGGCGACGGCGACTGCGGTTGGGAAAAGATCTGTTCGTAGGCCTGTTCGTAGCGGCCCTCGCTGGCAAGCTGCTTCCAGCGCGGGGGCTTTTCGGGCGAGGGGCTGACCGGACCTGCGGAGGCCAGGGCGGGCGGCTCGGCCGCAATCGCGCGTCCTGAGCTGGCGACACCCGACTTGCTGGGCAGACCCGGTGCGCGGCTGCCCATGATCGCGACCGGCGGCTCGGGGCTGGCGGGGGCGATGGCGTCCCGCGGCACCTGGAACTCGGCGCGCTCACCGGCGGCAAGCTGGGCCTGCTGGGTCGAAAACAGCACGCGCACCCGCCCTTCGCTGACCGTGACGGCGACGCGGAAGCCATCGCTGACCGGCTGCTTATCGACGACAAAGCGAGTGCCTAAGACCTCGACGGCCACGCCGCTGGCTTCGACGCGGAACAGGCGGCCGGGGTTCTTCGTGACCGCAAACTCGGCAGAGCCATGCAGAAGCTCGACGACCACGCGCGAGGCGCTCTCTTGCCGCACGGCGACGGCGCTGTTTTTCGCCGGACTGGCCAGCGAGCCATCGGCGAGGCGCAGGGCCGTTGGGCTGAGCGACTCACGGTCGGCGGGCAATCGGCGGGGGGCCGAGCCTTCGAGCTTGCGCTCGCGTTCGCTCAGCGTTGCGGCGGCACTGCGCTCGCTGCTCGGCTCGCTCCGCAGAGCGCCCCCCTGGGCCACGCCCGTCGTCGAGCCGGTCCCCCGACCAAAGAGGTGCGCGCGGGTCTCGGGCAGCGTCGACCATAGCCGGGGCAAGAGCAGCGCGGCCAAGATCACGCCCAGCCCGCCGGCCACCCGAAGCTGCGAGCGCCGCCTCTGCTGAGCACGATGACGGCTCCACACCCCGGCTTGAATGCGCTGCGCGCGCTCTTTGGACCAGGCGACATCCAGAAGATGCACGCTCTCACTCACTCGCGAAATGAGCTGCGTTTGGGAGTCTGCCGACTGACTAGGCATCGCTCAGGGTCCTTGCAAGAAAGGTTTGCGCCGCCGCGATGCGACGCTTGGCCGTGGCCAGGCTACAGCCACAGAGGCTGGCGACCGTCTCGACCTGCTCGCCCTCGATGTAGCGCAGTGTCCAGGCTAGGCGCTCCTGCGCCGGTAGCTCGTCGAGCAAGCGATAGATGCGCACCAAGAGCACGCGCTCTTCTGGGTTACAGCCCTGCGTGCTGAGCGGATAGCTGGTGCTGTCCAGCGCCACGCCATCGGCGCCCGCGCCGAAGCCCAGCATCGCCCACAGTCGTCGTCGCCCGCGCTGCTTCAGCACGCGGTAGGCCTTGCGCACGGTGACTGTCTTGAGCCAACCCCGCACCGCCAGCGGATTGCGCAGCTTGTCGAGATCGGCCATCGCCACCAGGAAGACTTCCTGCACCACATCATCGACTTCGTCGTCGCGTCCAAGCACGCGCAGCGCCACCTGCGCCACGTACTGGCCATGGGTGCGGAACAGCTCTTCCCAAGACAGCGGGGCGGTCTCGGGCAGGAGGCTTGGGACCTCGTGCACAGCCACAGACTCGGCGGGCGCGGGGGCGCCTCCCGAGGACGGCGGAGCCGCCGACGCATTTTCGGGCGGTCTAACCAGGCGGAGGTGGGGAGCAGGAGCGGCCATCGCTATGTCATAAGTGCAAGGCGGCGGGCAAAACAGCTCACGGCCGAGTGAGCGGCGGGGCTAGGTGGCGGGAGTAGCCGAGGGTGCGGTCGGCTGAGGCGTGGCCTGGGCGGCTGCTACGGTGACCGGTACACCCGCGAGGTGCACAGTGCCGGCGACCGGATCGATCAGGAGCTCGTCCGTCAGATCGTTGGCGCTGACCCCGGCATGGGCTTCAGCGACCCGCCAGGCGGTGCCGCTGCGGTTGTGACCGAAGCCGTGCGGCAGGCTGACGACGCCGGGCATGACCTCATCTGAGAGAACGACCGGAGCTTCCACCTGGCCAACTCGCGAGGCGATCGCGACGTGCTGACCGGCCCCGATACCGCGGGCCGCGGCATCGCCGGGATGCATGATCAGCGTG
>DAORCZ010000309.1:0-8556 GCA_035345735.1 Pseudomonadota bacterium
CGCCACGGTCTACGTCGGGCCGACCGAGCTCGGCGTGCGCCAGGTCTACTACGGCGGGGGCTCCGGCATTCACCGCGAGCCGGTGCTGACCGGGACCCATCTCGTCATTCCGGGTTACGAGCGGATCCACACCTTCCCGACCGAGATCCAGAACCTGGATATGAGCGCCTCGGGCGAGCACACCAAAGACGGCCGCGCCACCGAAGCCATCCGCATCCAGACCTCGGATGGCTATCGCGTGACCGTTGATGCCACGGTGCTCTATCGCATCAACGATCCCTACCTGCTCATCACCAAGGTCGGCCCCGGCAAGCTCTACGAGGACTCGGTGGTCATTCCGCGCTCGGACAAGGCGCTGCGACAAGCGCTCGGCGAGCTGAACTCCGAAGAGTTCTATCAGGGGCCCAAGCGCATCAAGCAGGCGCAGATGGCGTTCAACGCGCTCAAGCCCGAGTTCGAAGAAAAAGGCATCGAGCTGGTGAAAGTTCTGGTGCGCCGGATCACGTACGACGAGGCCTATCAGCACCAGATCGAGCAGCGCAAGATCCAGGACCAGATGGTCTACAAGAACCAGGCCGAGAGCGTCGCCGCCAAAGAAGAAGCCCGCAAACGCGAGACCGTCTCGACCGGACAGGCCAAGGTGCAGGTCGAGCTGGAAAAAGGCCAGCAGCAAGTGGCACAGATCCTCGCCGATGCGCGGCTGTATCAGCGCACCAAGTCGGCCGATGCTGATCTCTTGGTGAAGACGGCGCAAGCGACTGGCACCGAGCTAGAAAACCACGCGCTCGAAGGCGCCGGTGCCCAGGCTCTCGTCGGACGTCGCCTGGCCGAACTTCTGCGCGGGGTCAAGGTCATCATCGTGCCGTCGAGCGGACCGGGGGCCACCAATCCCCTGAACATCAACGACATGCTGCGTCAGTTCGAGGTGGCCCGATGAAGCGCGCACTCTTCCGCCTCCGCTTTTCGACCGCGCTCTTGTCGCTGGGCCTGATGCTGGGCTCCGGCTGCACGGCCTTCTCAACCGACAGCACGGAAGTCGGCGTTCGGACCAAGAAGATCTTCGGCGCCGGCATCGACCCGCACATCTATCCGCCAGGTGCGACGTACTTCTTTACGCCGTTTCTCTCGGACTGGGCGACGTTCGATATCAAGCTGCAGAACTTAGAGATGACCGCGGCCAAGGATCGCGGCGATCGTGCGGGCGATGACGCGGTGGAGTTCAAGACCACCGATGGCAATGACATCCGCGTCAACGTCACCGTGGCCTGGCGCATCGAGCCCGAGCGGGCCCCGCACCTCCTGCAGCGAGTCGGTCGCTCGACGGCCGAGATCAAAGAAAAGCTGGTCCGCCCGGCCTGTCGGACCTATGTCCGCGACGTGCTCAACGAGCTCCACTCGGAAGAATTTTACGTCTCCGAGAAGCGCTTCCAGAAGGCGCAAAAAGCGCTGGAGAAGCTGCGCGCCGAGCTTGGTCCCGAGGGCATCGTCGTCGAACAGATGCTGCTCGGCGAGCACAGCTTCAACGCCGAGTATCAGAAGGTGATCCAGGATCGCAAGCTGGCCGAGCAGAACGCCGAGCGGCTCAAGAGCGAAGCGCAGGCCGCCGAGGCCGAGGCGCAGCGCAACCTGGAAAAAGCCAAGGGCGATGTGCAGGCCCAGGTCGCCAAGGCCAAGGGCGAAGCCGAGCAGATCCACATCGCCGCCGACCGCGAGTTCTACGAAAAAGAGCGCGAAGCGAAAGCCATCCTGGCGGAAGCCACGGCGCGCGCTAAGTCGATTGAGAAGCAGAACAAGGCCATGGCCGGGGCGGGTGGTCGCACCGCCGTCAAGCTGCGCATCGCCGACGCGCTGCAGGGCAAGCCGATCATGATCGTGCCGGCCGGCAACGGCGCCGCGCTGCAGAAGCTGGATCTGAACCGCATGCTGGAGTCGATCATCGCGCAGGAAGCCCGCAGCCCCAGCAAGTCATCGAGCAGCAGCGACGACTAGCCCCCCTTCGTCTCTCGCCCAGGCGACGAGCTCTCCTACCAGACCTGCACGCGATCTTTAGGCGCCAAGAACAGTTTCTGGCCGGGCCGGACGTCGAACGCCGGATACCACGCATCCAGGTTACGCACCGTGCCCGCGCGGTATCGCTCGGGCGCGTGGCCGTCGGTGATCAGCTGCTGGCGCAGCGCTTCCTCACGCGACTTGCCGCGCCAGCTTCGGTTGTAGGCCATGAAGAACTGCTGCTCGCCGCTAAAGCCTTGCAGCTTTGGAGTGGGCTTCTGCACCTCGCTCTTGCGCCAGGCGTCATGCGTTGCGGATAGGCCCGCCAGGTCGGCGATGTTCTCGGACAGCGTCAGCTTGCCGTTTACGTGCAGGTTCGGCAGCGGCTCGTAGGCGTCGTACTGCGCGGCCAGCTTTTCGCCGGCGGCTTCAAAGTGGCGCCGATCTTCTTTGGTCCACCAATCGACCAGCTTGCCCTGGGCATCGAACTGCGCCCCCTGATCGTCGAAGCTGTGGCTGATCTCGTGCCCGATGGTGGAGCCGATGGCGCCGTAGTTGGCGGGCGTCGTCCCTGCCGGATCGAAAAATGGTGGCGCCAAGATGGCCGCCGGGAAGTTCAGCGCATTCTGCAGCGGCAGGTTGATGGCGTTGACGGTCTGCGGCGACATCGCCCACTCCGTGACATCGACCGGCTGGCCCAGCTTGGCCAGGCAGCGCTGGTACTCAAAGCGCTCGGCGCGCTCGACATTGCCTAGGACATCGCCGCGGACGATGGCTAAGCCGCTGTAGTCGATGAAGTGGTCGGGATAGCCAACGCCGACGTAGAGCGTCGCAAGCTTTTCTTTCGCCTTGGCCTTGGTGGCCGGCGCCATCCACGACAGCTTGTCGATGCGCTCAGCAAAGGCGGCGCGGATGTTGCGAACCATCTCTTGCACCATGGCCTTGGACTGCGGCGAGAAGTGCTTCTTGACGTACAGCTTGCCGACCGCGTCGCCGAGCGCGCTGTTCGTCAGTGCGACGCTGCGCTTCCAGCGCTCCGGAAGCTGCGGCGTGCCGGCCAGGGCTTTGCCATGGAACGCGAAGTACGAATCGACGAAGGCCTTGGACAGAAGGGGCGCGCGGCGATCGATTTCGTGGAAGGTCAGCCAGTCTTGCCAGGTGGCGAGCGGCTCTTCCGCCACAAGACGCGCTGTGCCGACCATCGCCTGCGGGTGCCAGACCATCAGCATCGGCGCCTGCGAAAGCCCAGCCGCCTGGAAGAACGTGTCCCAGTGCAGCCCAGGGGCGCGCTTGGCAAACTCGGCGCGGGACCAAGGGTTATTGGCCTTGCGCACGTCAGAGGAGTCCTGGCGGGAGACATGCGCGCGCGCCAGCTTGGTCTCTAGCGCAACGATGCGGGCAGCGCGGGCCGCCCCATCCGGCAGACCCGAGAGCCCGAGCATCGTGGCGACATACGTCTGATACGCGGCGCGTAGCTCGCTGAGCTTGGCCTCGCCCCCGACGTAGTACTCGCGATCGGGCAGACCCAGCCCGCCCTGCAGCAGGTAGGGCGCGTTCTGCTTGGGCTGGTTGAGGTTGGGCCCGACCCACAGTCCGAAGAGGCGCGTGGTGTGGAAGTTGGTGCTGTTCAGCGGATCGACGTCGGCGCGAATATCCTCACCGAGCAGGCGGGCCAGGCCCTTGCGATCCTTGATGGCCGCGATGCGCGAAAGGCTCGGCTTTAGCGGAGCCGGGCCCGCTTTTTCGATCGCGGCTTCATCCATGAAGCTGGCGTAAAAGTCAGCGGCCAGCCGAGCGTCCGAGCCCGCTGGCGCAGCCTGCGCCACTGCATCCTGGAGCAGCCCGTGCGTCTTCCGGGTCACCTCTTCATCCAGCTCCCAGAAGGTGCCCCAGGCTGGCTTGTCGGCGGGGATCTCGGTGTTCTTCAGCCACGCACCATTTACGTAGGCAAAGAAGTCGTCGCCAGCTTGCACCGAGCGATCGAGCCCGGCCGGGTCCAGCTGGGAAAAGCCCGGCGTCGAAAAATACAGGCTCGCCAACCACACAGAAACAACCGGCGCGACGAGGCGCAGCGCCTTACGACGATGGGGGGTATGCATGCCGCGAAACATCGTGTAGCGGGCGGAACAATTCAAGCCCTGGCCTCGATTTTCTTGCGCGCCATCAGGTTGGGAGGCGGCACGGACGCAGGTTCGTGGCATGCTCGCGCCGTGTCGCTCATCCGCATTAGTCGTCGCCTCTCGCGCCGGGTTGACGAGCTGCAGTTCTCGTCGCCGGTGACCCATGTTTACAACCCGCTGCACTACGCCGCCGCGGTGCACGAACGCTACCTTTCGGCCTGGGGTAAAAGCCGCGGCAGCATCATCCTTTTGGGCATGAACCCCGGGCCGTTTGGCATGGCGCAGACGGGGGTGCCGTTCGGCGATGTGGCGATGGTAAAGACGTTCCTGGGCCTGCAGGGCGAGGTCAGCAAGCCCGCCGTCGAGCATCCCAAGCGACCGATCGAGGGCCTGGACTGTCCGCGCAGCGAGGTCAGCGGCACGCGCTTCTGGGGCTGGGCGCGCGATCGCTTCGGCAGCCCCGAGCGCTTCTTTGAGCGCTTCTTTGTCCTCAACTACTGCCCGCTGGTGTTCATGGAGGCCTCGGCCCGCAACATCACACCCGACCAGCTGCGTGCCAGCGAGCAGGCCCCGCTGTTCGCGGCCTGCGATGAAGCGCTGCGCGACACCGTCGGGCTGCTGGAGTCGCGCTTGGTGATCGGCGTCGGAGCCTTTGCCGCCAACCGCGCCGCGCAAGCCCTGTCGGGCCTGGACGTGCGGATCGGTCAGATCCTGCATCCCAGCCCCGCCTCGCCCGCTGCCAATCGTGGCTGGGCGCAAGCGGCAGAAAAGCAGCTGTCAGCGATGGGAGTCGCCCTGTCGTAGGGCGAGAGGCGAGCGCGGGCGGGCTAGCCGAGGATCATGTCGGCGCAGCGCATGCCGATGGCGATCGAGGGGGCGTTGGTGTTGCCGGTGGTGACCGTCGGCATGATCGAGGCGTCGGCGACGCGCAGGCCAGTGACGCCGTAGACCTTGAGCTCGGGGCTGACCACGGCGTCGGTGCCGATGCCCATCTTGCAGGAGCTGGCGGGGTGGAAGAACGTCGTCGTGCTCTGGCGGATGAACTCGATCATCTCGGCGCGACCGAGCTTGCCCGGCATGATCTCGCGCTTGCGGAACGGCGCGAAGGCCTGCGAGGCCCCGATCTCGCGACATAGCTCAACCGCGGCGAGCAGCGCCTGGATGTCGGCATCGACGCCGAGGTAGTTCATGTCGATGAGCGGGGCCACCGTCGGATCAGCGCTGCGCAGCGTGATCGAGCCGCGCGAGCCCGGACGCACCAGACCCGGGGCGATGGCGTACGAGTTCGGCGGCACCTGGGCAGCGAGCTCGGGCGTGACGAACGGCACCTCGATGATCACCGGCTGCAGATCCGGCGAGTACAGGCGCGAGTTCGACTTCCACCACAGCGTGCTCTCAGCGGCGTTGTTGCGCGGCACCGGCAGCTCGCCATTGCACTCGTAGTTAATGCCGGCGAGCAGGATGTGATCCTGCAGGTTGCGACCCACGCCCGGCAGATCGACCACCGCGCCGATACCCAGTGCAGCCAGTTCCGCCGCCGGTCCAATGCCCGAGAGCAGCAGCAGCTGCGGACTGTTGATCGCCCCCGCGCTGAGGATCACTTCCTTCGCCGCGTGGGCCGTCTTGAGGGCGCCTTCGTGGCTGTACTCGACGCCGCGACAGTGCGTGCCTTCGAGGATCAGGCGCCGGCTGAGCGCGCGGGTCAGCACCGTCAGGTTCGGCCGCGACAGCGCCGGCCGCAGGAAGGCCTTGGTGACGCTGAAGCGCACGCCATCTTTGATGGTCATGTTGAAGTAGCTGACGCCCTCCATCTGACCGCTGTTGTTGTCTTCGATGTAGGGCAGGCCGACCGACTTGGCGCCCTCGACCAGGGCCTGCGCGAGGGGGTTGGGCTCGACGGGGGGAGACACCGGAATGGGGCCACTGCCACCGCGATACTCGCTCTCGCCGCCCGACCACGACTCGACCCGCCGCAGGCAGGCGCGGATGCTGCGATAGTCCCAGCCGGGGTTGCCCTGATAGGCCCAGCTGTCGTAGTCCGCCGGATGCCCATGCACCCAGGCGTTGGCGTTGTGGCTGTGACAGCCGCCCAGCATCTTGCCGCGCGGACAGTGCACGGCCCGGCCGGCGCAGTTTTTCTGGGGTGTGGTGTTGTAGCACCAGTCCAGATCTCCGTAGAACAGCGAGGTCCACTTCAGAGGGTCTTGCACATCGGGCAGATCATCGGTCCCACCCGCCTCGATCAGGAGCACGCGGGTGTCCGGATTTTCAGACAGCCGCGCCGCCAGCACGCACCCGGCCGAGCCTGCCCCGACAACGATGTAGTCATAGGTTTCACGTGAAGTGGTCACTGCATCCCCCCTGGTTGAAGCCTCGAAGAAGACTGTTTTCTAGCTTTCATAAAAAACGTCGATATTTGTGCGTCGTACATTGCATCACGCTCGACACCCGGGTGTCAACGCAGGGAGTCCAGGCCCTGTATTCGACCTTATCACCGTCAGATTTTGCGGGAGGATCGGGGGTCTGGCTGGCGGCAAGCCCAAAGATAGTTCACACTTACGTAATTCAGTAATGCACAAATCGGTTAAATTGTTCTGAGTGGATGAGATTGTCCTAACCAATCGGACGCGGTCGGGGGCCTCGCGCGGCCCTGCGGACAGCGCCCCCACTCAAAAACCATGCCCCCCTCTCATGCGGCCCTGGGCCCACCGGGTTGATTGATGGACGCCGGCAACTACACGATCCTCGCGCGGCTGAGCGAGGGCTCTCTCGGAGTCATCTACGAGGGCACGCACAAGCAGACCCAAGAACGCGTGGTCATCCGGGTCCTCCCGGCCGCCATCGGTCGCGAGTCCAATGCGCTGGGACGCCTCCTCGCCCTGCAGCGAGCCCTACATCGCTTAGAGGCCGAGCGCAGCGTCGTCATGCCCCTGCGCGGCGGCCAGAGCGGCGGCGACCCGGCGATCACCGGCATCCTGGAGTGCGGCCGGATGGCCGACGGCAGCCTGTTTGTCGTCAGCGAATTCATCAGCGGCGAGAGCCTGTCGACTCAACTGAGACGACACTCAGGCCTGCCGCTGCCCAACAAGGCGCTGCGCATCGGCCGACAGCTCTCGTCGCTGCTCGCGGTGGCCCACGGCTCGAACATCCACCACCTGGCGCTGCGACCGGACAAGGTGCTCCTGGTGCCAGCGGCGGCGGCGCAGGAAGGCGAACAGCTTAAGCTGCTCGACCTGGGGCTTTTGACCGCCCTCGGACGGGCCCCCAGCGGGGAAGACGTGCCGGCCTCGGTGCTGCCCTACCTGGCCCCCGAGATTCGCCGCGGCGATCTGGGCGTGGGGGCGGCGGCCGACGTGTTTGCCCTGGCGGTCATGCTCTACGAGATCGGCGCCGGCGGCCTGCCCTCGACGAATCGCAACAGCTATCCCGGCCTGGCCGGTCAGGATGCCCAGACCGGGCTTATGCAGATGCTGCCGTCCTGGCTGCAGCCCTTTGCCGAGCTTCTCGACCGCATGATGGCGCCGCTGCCGGGCGAGCGGCCGGCGATGAGTCAGGTCGCCGCCACGCTACAGCAGCTCAGCACGCTTACGCCCACCGCCTCCGGCATCAGCCTGCCGCCGCCACCTGCCTCGGGCGTTACGCCCAAGATGGCGCCGCTGCTGGGGGCGGTGCCGGCCTCGGGCAACTCGTTCCGCGACCTGTCCGGCCCGGCCAAGGCCTCGGGTGCAATCGCCGCGGTCTCAGCCCCGGCAGAGCCTGCGGCAAGGGCCGACTCCCAGGTCACACCCAGCGAGCCCGTCGCCCCCCGCCCGGCCTCGCAGCGCACGCCCAGCTTGCCCACCGCGCTGGCCGCGACGCCGGCCGCCGCAGCGACGGAAGCCAGGGGCCAAGCGCCGACGACCGAGAGCCCACGTAGCGTGTCCACGCCGGCTCGGCCGGCGCCGGCCAGCGACAGCGCAGTCACCCCCAAGGGGGGCATCCTGGGCGAGCTTCTGACCCCGCCGCCTACCGCCCGGGCCAGTGCCGAGCGGGCGCCTGCAACCTCCGCCCCCATGCTGATCGACGCGGTTCCAGAGCTGCGCGAGAGCCAGGTGACACCGACCGTCCCCGTCGCGGTGCAGCCGATCCCGGCGCTGGCCGACAAGACGGCCGAAGACAGCACCGCACCGGTCGCGATCGCCGCCACGACCCGCGAAGAGATCACGCCGCTGATCGCCGTACCCGCGGCGCAGCCAGTCGCCCCCGCCGCTTCCGCCAAGAGCCCTCTCGCGGCGGCCAGCCCCGCGCCCGCGCAGAGTGCACCGCCCGCGCAGAGTGCACCGCCCGCGCAGAGTGCACCGCCCGTCCAGAGCGCGCCGCCCGTCCAGAGCGCGCCGCCCGTTCAGAGTGCGCCGCCGGTACAGAGCCCGCCCGCCGCCGCCGCCCCGAAGTCAGCTCGAAACCAGAT
>DAORCZ010000310.1:0-1187 GCA_035345735.1 Pseudomonadota bacterium
TATCGCAACAAGGCCAAGCACATCCGCGAGGCGTGCAAAAAGATCGTCGAAAAGCACGGGGGTGCGGTGCCGCGCACGATGGCCGAGCTGATCGCGCTGCCGGGGGTGGCGCGCAAGACCGCCAACGTGGTGCTGGGCACGGCGTATGGCATTCCCAGCGGCGTGGTCGTCGATACCCACATCGGTCGGTTGGCGGGACGGCTGGGCATGACGCGGGCCAGCGATCCGAAAAAGATCGAAGAAGATCTGATGGCGCTGTGGCCGCAAGAGCGCTGGATCCTGGCCGGCCATCGTCTGATCTGGCACGGACGCCGGGTCTGCAACGCTCGCAAGCCGCGCTGCGCCGAGTGCACGCTGGTGCCGCTGTGTCCGGCGGCGACTGTGCCATAGTGGCCGCGCCCATCGCGTGCTAGCGAGCGGGCAGACAAGGACGCTATGGACAAGAATTCGCAATCCCCGCCGCGCCGCCCGCAGGTCGCGGTGGGGGCCGTGCTGACGGACCACGAGGGGCGGGTGCTGTTGATCCAGCGCGGGCAGGCTCCCAACCAGGGCAAGTGGACGCTGCCCGGCGGGCGCGTGGAGTGGGGCGAGAGCCTCGAAGAGGCCCTGCATCGCGAGCTTCTCGCCGAGACCGGGCTGACCGCACGCCTGGTTCGTCTGGCTGAGATGCTGGAGTACATCGACGACAACTTTCACTACGTCATCCTCGATTACCTGATGACCGATCCGGCGGGGCGGCTGCAGGCTGGCGAGGATGCTATCGGGGCGCGCTTCTTCAGTTTGGCTGAAGCCGCGGCCCTGCCGACCACGCCAGAGCTCATGGACATGCTCGGGCGCGTGCTGGCGCCCGTCGAGAATCCCGGCGCGGGGGTCAGGACGACGGTGCTGCGGCGAAGCGCGCCGCGATGATCTGCGTGCGGTAGTCGAAGATGCCCGCGAGCTCGCGCCGCACCACCAGCGGATGGGCCAAGAAGGCCAGCGGCGAGCGGAAGTAGACGCGATCGATGATCGACGTGCCGCCGTCGTGTTCGACGAAGTGGTGCTCGTGCCACCAGATGCGATAGGGGCCACGAAGCTGTTCGTCGGCGAAGCGATGCGGCGGCTGCCAGGCGCTGATGCGGGTGCGCCAGCCCATCGGCAGGCCGTGTAGGGCAATGCGGTAGTCGATCAAGGTGCCGACCGCCATG
>DAORCZ010000310.1:1287-8551 GCA_035345735.1 Pseudomonadota bacterium
ATTAGCGCATCCTAGGATGACGCCGTGCCCGAGGCTGTTTCAGCGATTGGGCCCGCCGGCGCGGCGTCAATGCCGACAGCGATTCGTGGTATAGAGCGAATATGGATACAAGCCCCGAGACGCACGCGGAGTACGTCTTTGATGTCACTACCGACACGTTCGAGAAACAGGTCATCGAGCGTTCGCACGAGGTGCCGATCGTCGTCGATTTCTGGGCCGAGTGGTGCGGACCCTGCCGCATGCTCGGGCCGGTGCTGGAGCGCGTGGTGTCGGCGTTTGCTGGCCGCGTGCTCTTGGCCAAGGTCGATACCGATGCCCAGCCGGCGCTGGCCCAGCGCTTTCGCATCAGCGGCATCCCGGCGGTGAAGGTGTTTCACAAGGGCCGAGTGGTCAATGAGTTCGTCGGGGCGCGCGATCAGCGCTTCGTCGCCAACTTCCTTGATGCGCTGGTGCCCTCGCCAGCGGCGCAGACGCTGGAGGGGGCCGCCGCGGCGCTCTCAGCCGGCCAGCCGGATCAGGTCATCGCGCTTGTTGAACCGCTGCTAGCCGATAGCGAGCGACCGCTGTCGGGGGAGTCTCGCGATCGTGCGCTCATGCTGCTTGCCGCGGCCAAGCTGCGCCTGGGGGCGGATGAAGCGGTGCCCGCGCTTTTAGATCAGCTCGATCCGCGTGGTGCCGAGCTAGAGCGCGCCGAGGTGCTGCGCGGCATGCTCGAATTCTTTCAGACCGGCGGGGCCCTGCTCTCACCAGCGGCGGCAGAGGCACAGCTGGCACAGGACGGCGATCGTCAGGCCCTGTCCGATGCCCACTACGCTCGCGCCGCCGGGCGGTCGCGGGCCGGCGAATTCGAGGGCGCTTGCGAGGACCTGCTGTGGCTGATCGAGAACCATCGCCGCTATCGCGAGGACGCCGGACGCAAGACGCTGCTGCTGTTGTTTCAGTACATCGGGCAGGTGGTCGGTGAGCATCCCGCGGTACATGACGCCCGACGGCGTCTGCAAGTGTTGCTCTAATGCTGGAGAGGTTTTTCCCGTCGCGTTCGCCGACGACTCGATCGCCACTGCCGAGCGCCGCTCCGCCGTATCACCTGCCCGACGATTTTCTGTGGGGCACCGCGACGGCGGCGTACCAGATTGAGCACACCCAGGACGATGACTGGGCGGCCTTCGAGGCCGAGGTCCTGCGCACCGGGCGCTGCGGCTCGCTGGGGCCGGGCAAGCCGCAGCCGGGGCACATCCACAAGCTCGCCGACTATCCCGAAGAGGTGCGGCGCAAGAAGACCGACCACGACGCCCGCATCGAAGAAGATCTGGGGATGGCGGCGGCCATGGGACACAACGCCTACCGCTTTTCTCTGTCGTGGGCGCGGCTGTTTCCAACTGAAAATCAGCGCGATCCCGATCCGGCCGGCATCGCTTTTTATCGCCGCATCTTCGACGTGCTTGCGCAGCGGCGCATGACGCCGGTGGTGACGCTGTTTCACTTCACGACGCCGCGCTGGCTGTGGCGCACGGTCGATGGCCGCGTCGGTTGGGAGCGCCCGGATGCGCTAGAGCACTGGGAGCGCTTCGTGCGCGCCGTGCTGCAGCACTTCGGCGGCCGCATGCCCATCGTCTGTACTCTCAACGAGCCGATGGTCTACGTCTATGCCGGCTACCTGGACGGCGTGTTCCCGCCGCTGCAGAAGCGCAGTGGACCGTCGGAGGTGGTGCCGGTTATCGAGCAGCTCCTGCGTGCCCACGCCCGCGCCTATCACTTGGTGAAAGAGGACGCCGTGCGGCGCGGTCACAGCGTGCAGGTTGGCTACGCCCAGCACACGCGAGTGTTCGAGCCGCTGCGCCCCAGCTCTCTGCTCGATCGACTGACCGCTGGCCTGATCACGCGCGCCTTCATCTGGGACTTCTGCGACGCCGTGCAGACCGGGACGCTGCGCTTGACCGGCACATCGGGTCGCAACCAGCGCGAGCTACCCGGACTGCGCGATACGCAGGACTTTCTGGGCATTAACTACTACGGCCGCTTCTACGTGCGCTCGAACCTGCGGCACCCGACGAAGTTCGAGGTGCTGTTGCATGATCCAAGCAACCAGCAGGCCGACTACCCGAGCGATCTGGGTTGGGCCAGCTATCCCCGCGGATTTCGGCAGATTCTTTCCGAAGCAGCGCAGCGCTACGAGCGTCCCATCTACGTGCTAGAGAACGGCACCGCCGACGCGGCCGACGACGACCGACTGCGCCAGCGGCTGCTGGTCGAGCACCTGTTTGAGCTGTGGCTGGCACGTCGCGACGGGGCCGATGTGCGCGGCTATTTCCACTGGTCGCTGCTCGATAACTTCGAGTGGGCCGAGGGCTTTGAGGCGCGCTTTGGCCTGGTGAAGCTCGATTATCGCGACGGATTTCGCCGCACGCCCCGCCCCAGTGCCGCGCTGTATAGCCGCATCATCGCCGAGCGCGGCCTGACCGCCGACCTCGTCGAGACCTGGCTGAGCGACCGCCCGCGTTAGGGCGCGAAATCGTCGAGCGGCCTGCTCAGGCTGCCGACCGCGGCGCCGCGCATGATATCCTGTGGGGGCTCGTCCCCTGCGAGGAATGCGTGGACCTCCCAAGCCCCAGCAGTGAGCCCAATCGACCGACCGGTCGCTCTACCGATCCGATGCTTGACCGCATCATCGGCAGCTATCGGCTGGTGCGAAAGATTGGCCAAGGCGGGATGGGAGCGGTCTACGAGGCGCGCCACAACACCGACGGCAGTCGCGCCGCGGTCAAGGTGCTGCTGCGCCACAGCATGGACGATCCCAACGCTGCTCGCCGCTTCTTCAACGAAGCCAAGGCGATCAGCATGGTCTCGCACCCCAGCCTGGTGAAGATCTTCGAGTACGGCAACTGCCCGACCGATGATGGCAGCGAAGGCGAAGCCTACATCGTCATGGAGTATCTCGATGGCGAGACGCTGCGGGCCCGCCTAGCCAAGCGCTATCTCGGGCAGACCTGCCTGCGGCTGATGCGCCAGCTCGCCTCCGGACTTTCAGCGACGCACAAGAAGCGCATCGTCCACCGCGACCTCAAACCGGACAACATCATGCTGGTCGCTGACCCGGCGGCAGCGGGTGGCGAGCGGGCCAAGATCCTCGACTTCGGTATCGCCAAGCTGCTGCCGGAATCAGGGGCGCCTGATGTGTCCGGGGAATCCGCCAACCTGACGCTGCCCGAGTCAGGTGTGCCGGGCATGGTGCGCAACGTCAAGACGCGCACCGGCATGCCGATTGGCACCCCTGCCTATATGTCGCCAGAGCAGTGCCGAGCCTCGGCGCCCCCCGACGAGAAGACCGACGTCTACTCGCTGGGCATCATCTTCTACGAGATGTTGTACGGCGAGCCGCCGTTTACCTCCGACTCGGCGGGCGAGATGTACGCGCTGCAGATGTTCGGCACGCCGCCTGACCTGGCCAGCCGCACACCGGGGGTCAAGGTCTCGCTGGCGACGCTGATCCATCGCATGCTCGACAAGAAGCCGGCAGCCCGGCCGAGCATGGCTGAGCTGCTCAAGGAGCTTGAAGAGCTAGACGAGACCGGCCTGCAAGACGGCCCGAGCGAGATGCGGCCGAGCGAGCAGCTGGGGGCGGCGGCGGCGGATGCGGTGGTGACCTCGGGCGTGATTCGCGCCAAGGTCGAAGAGCGAGTGCGCGCGACGGACAAGCTGGCCCTGATCAACGCCAACGCCGGAAACCCCGCGCAAGTGACCACCGGCATGCGCAGCGTCGGTGAGCAAGTGCCGGTCGCGCGCTATTCGCGACGCAGCCTGGTGGCGATGGTAGCCGGCGGGCTCTTGCTCTCGCTGGTCGGCGGCGGAGTGCTGTGGTTCAAGCGCTCGCAGCCGGTGACTTCAGCGGTCAGCCCGCCCCCTCCCGAGGTGGTGTCGCCATCCAAGCCCGTCCCCGATGCGGGGGGGACGGCATCACCTGCAGCCAAGCCCGATCCGGTTGCTCCCGTCGAGGAGTCGCCCAAGGCGGCGTCCGACAAAGGGGGCAGCAAGGCGGGGGGCAAGTCCGGCAGCAAGCCGAGCAGCAAGTCCAGTCACCGCGACAAGTCACCGCGCAAGCCCGCCGCTGGCAAGAAGGACAAGGTCAAGATCGACCTGTGGAAGTAGCGCCCGCCGCGGCTGCGTTTAGAAGCGCTTGTTCCAGTACAGGTTCAGCGAGCCGACGCCCTGATCGCCGCCCATGAGGTGGATCTGGTAGTTGCGCAGGAACCACCACTCCAGTGCGACCTGATCGTTGTTCATGCGCCGCAGGATGGTGCTGGGGTTGCCGAAGCGGTGCGTGTACGACAGGTACAGGTTGTCGCGCAGATACTTGCCAATCTCCAGGCTCGATTGATTGGCGCCCATGGCATCGTTGCCGCCGACATCGAACTTGATGACATCGACTGGCACCGCTGCGCCCAGCTGATCCTTGAGCTTGCCGACGACCAGCGACGACAGCGCGCCCAGCGCCTGCTGCTGGATCGATCCGCCGCCGCGGCTAGAGCCCGACAGCACCATGGCAATGATTTGTCCCTGGTCATAGGTCGCGGGATCGCTGCGGAAGCTGATCACCGGCTTCTTCGCGCTGCCCGTCACCAGGATGTAGATCGTTGCGTCTTCCACCTTGCGGCTGATCGAGATATCGAGCAGCGGATTCGGCGGCACTTCGCCCGACATGCTGACCTGGGCGCGATCGATCTGATAGCGCCGCCCCAGGATCTCTAGCCAGCCGTTCATCGCGTGCAGATCGCCCTGGATGATCGGATCGCCGCGCGTGCCCCCGCTGCTGCGGAGCTCGGCCCGGACGTGGCCCTGCAGGTCGGTCTTCACCTCGGGACCGTTGATGACGAATGGACCCGGCATGTTGACATCGACCAGCGTGTCGGCGGGCAGGAAGGGCACGGCTTTGTGCTGGCCTGTCTCCTCGCGCTCTTTCGCTTCGGCGGCCAGCAGGGCGGCCTGGGCTTTGCGGCCGGCGGCATCGACGAACTCGACATCGGAAAGCGGTCCCAGCGCCTGCACGTCATTGCTGGTCGACAGCTTGGGGACATCGATCAGACCGCGGGGAATATCGATGCGGGTCCGCAGCGTCTGGCCATCATTTTCGCCCGTCATGTTGACCTGCGTAGTCAGCCACACGCTGTAGGCCCCCGCGGCGACTGGGAAGTTCTGCGCCTGGCTCTTCAGCGACAGCGTGCGCAGCTGGCCGTCAGCCAACAAGATCTCTCCGTCGGCCTTAAGCGTCCCGCGTCCAGCCCGAGCGAACAGCTCGCGGAGCGTGATGCGGCCCTGTCGGCTCAGCTCAACGGCCAGCGTGATCTCGCGCAGCAGCTGCGGCAGCGTCGTCGCGGCGATCTCTCCCTGCGACAGCCGCAGCGAACCCTGAAACACCGGTTGTGGCGTCGCGCTCTCTACCTGCAGATCGGCATCCAGCACGCCGCGGGCGGTGCGCAGGGATCCGGTGCCAGCGGGCTTGGGCTCGTAGTCCAAGCGATAGCCTTTGGCGAAGAGCTGCACGCGAAGCCCTGGCCGGGTCAGCGACAGCGGCAGCGGCACATCCGCCAGCAACACGAGTGCCCCTGGTTGCACCGTACTGGCCGTTGGGCTGGGCTGGATCGGTAGCGGAGGTGCCGCCGCACCAGGATCGATCAGCGCCTGCGCCCGCACCCGCCCAGCGTTCTCCAGCGCGGCAAAGAGCGCCACGTTGCCAACCGGCCAGGTGCCCGCTTGTACGTCCTTGGCGCGAAGCCGCGCGGTCGCTGTGGGCTTGCTCAGGCTGCCCTGCAGCTCGGCCTGCAGGTCAAGCTCGGCCGCGACGGGAAGCCCGGCCGGCAGGCGGAAGGCTGGCATCTCCAGACGCGCCGTCAGCGGCAGCTGCGGCAGTCGTGCCGCAAGTCCCGCACCCTCGGCGATCGCCGAGGCCAGAGCGAGCTGGATGCCCGCCTGGGCGCGGAGCCAAGGGGCGCCATCCCAGTTCAGCGCAGCTACGACTTTCAGCGCCTCGCCTCGCCAATCGACATCGATGTCGCCGCCAACCACCACCTTGCCGATCGGTGCCTGCTCGGTCGTCACGCGCGGCACGCTCAGCTGCGCAGTCAGCGCGGCATCAGCGTACGACAGGCGCAGCTTGGCGCTGTCACCGGCCAGGCGATCGAAGGTCCAATCAGCCATCGAAAGCGACACGCTACCGCGCGGATTTTGTCGCGTCCCCGCGAGCTCGGCCTGCAGGGTGAGCGGCGTCGTCCAGGGCACCACCCCCGGCAGCGGATCGACGGTGCCCGACAGGCGAGCGCTGCCGCTGGGTTGGCTCAGCGTGCCTGCCATGCGCAGCTCGGCGTTCAGATGGCTGCGCGGGACATCGGTGCGTCCAGCGGCAGCGAAAGCAAGCCCCTGCGCGTCGACATTTTCAAGATCCAGCTGACCTTGCACCCGCCCGGTCGCGGTCTCGTAGCGGCCCGACAGAAACAGGCGCAGATCGGCATAGTGCAGGCCCAGGCCGATCCGTGTTCGCGGCTTGCCCGTCGCTGAATCCGTGGCCAAGGCCTGCCGCTTTTGGGCCGATAGCGGGGTGTCGAGGATCTCGATCACGGGTGCCGTGTCCAGCGCCCGCAGCGCGATCGTCGCCGGCGCCAGCAGCTCGATGCGATCGCGATCGCGCTGCAGCCACAGCTCGCTGAGCTGCGCCGTCATCGCCTGCGGTCGCAGGCCGTCGCCATAGCTGGGCTGCGCTCGCAGGGCCACGCGGCTCGCCAGCGACTGCCCGGCGATCAGCGCCTTGAGCTCAGCTGCCAGCGTCAGATCGCGGGAGCTGCCATCGATCTTGAGCTCGGCTTGGTGCAGCTGCTCAGCGCCGTAGCGGGCGCCGCTTAGACTGGCCAGCACGCGACCCCGCAGCCCCAGCAGGTCTGGGCTATCGACATCGATGTGCAACCCGGCTAGCTGCGCGCCAAAGCCAGCCAGCTCCTTGCCATCCAGCTGGGTCGTCACGCGCAGCGCGCGATCGCTCAGTTCCAGCCCCACCTGGCCCGCCAGCGCACCAGCCAGGGCCGGCAAGAGCGCGTGCGTTGCGTGCAGCTCATCCAGCCGGGGTGCCGCGATCTTCAGGGAAAGCTGCGCCGTGGCGGCCAGGGGATCGACCCACACGGCGGGCGTCGCGGGGGCGGCGAGCTTGCCGTTCAGGCTGAGGGTGTTGTGGCCGGCTTGCACATCCAGCCGCTCGATCTCTAGCTGGCCGGCTGCCAAT
>DAORCZ010000311.1:0-8531 GCA_035345735.1 Pseudomonadota bacterium
GCGTTGCCGGAGCCGACGCCGGAACCGCCGCCGGCGCTGACAAGTGAAAAGGTGCTGCCACCGCCGGCCGCGACCTCGCCTGAGGCGGTGACCGCCCCCGCTGCGCCCCCGGCATCGTCGTCGGCCACCTCGCCGCTTGCCGCGTCTTCTGCGCCATCCCCGCCGCCCCCGCTGGTGATCGTCTCGACTGCTGCCGGGTCGCCGGAAGCCAAGCCGGAGGCCCGCTCGGAGACCCGCTCGGAGTCCAGAGCGCGCGCCATGCCGGAGCCAACTGCAGGTCCCCGTCCGGCCGTCATTGCGACGGACGCGGTCGTGACGTACCCGGAGTTTGCGTCGGCCCGTGCGCAGCCTGCAGCGATCCGCGGAGCCAGCGAGACCGCTTCCGCAGGCCCAAGTGGGCCGGTCAGCGTAGGGGCCCCCGGGCGGGAACTGCCACCGCGGGCCTCGGCCGTCACCCTCGGCGATCTGCTGGAGGAGATGGAGCCCGTGGCTCGGTCTGGTGAGCTTTCGGCGGTGGAGGTTGCCCCGACGAAGCCGCCCGCCGATCTGGCGTCCGTGGATCGTCCACCGCCACCCATCGCCAACCCCGAGCCCGCGGCGCCCGCCCAAGAGCGAGCCGATGTGGCTGTGGTTTCGAACGATGCCAGCTCTGTCGAGCGCTCCCCTGAGCGCCCCGCTGAGCCATCGACCGATCACGCCGTCGAACGCCCTGCTGCACGTCTCGCCGAGCGTCCTTCTGAGCCTCTGGTGGAAATTCTGGCGGCTCCGCCGGCGGAAGGCACGGGCCAGGACAGATCGGCGAGCGGGCTGCCGCTGCCGACACCCGCTGCGGAGCTGCCCTCCCTTGCCAGCGTCCCGTCGGCGCCCGCGAGCCCGAGTGAAATTTCTGTGCCGGAGGCGCCGGTCCTGCGGGTCCGCTCAGCCAGCGCCGAATTCGACGGGCAGGTCATCCTGAGCGACCTGAACTTCGAGCTGGCCTCACGGGGTCTTTATGCCCTGGTCGGGGCCCAGGGAGCCGGCAAGTCGTCGCTGCTGGGGGTCCTAAGTGGACGTCATCGTGCTGGCTCGGGCTGGAAGCTGAGCGGCAGCATTTGGTACTGCAACCTGCCTTTGGGCGTGACACTGCGGCCAGCGGTCCTGGGCGCGGTCGTGACGCGTCCATCGCTGAGCCTGCGCGGCTACTTGCTCGCCGATCTCGATGCGGTGGCGGCCAAGCGCTACGCCGGTTCCCTGGCTGCGCAGCTCCTGGACCGCGTGCGACTTGCGCCGCTGATTCCTGCGCTTTCCGAGACGCTGGGCGGCCCGCGCCTGCATTTATCGACGGGAGAGTGGCGGCGCCTGGCCATCGCCCGCGAGCTGGCTTCCAGCCCGCCGCTGCTCTGCTTGGACGACGCGCTGCTCGGCCTGTCGCCCGACGATCGCGAGGTGCTGCTGGAAGTATTGCAGTCCGAGGCGCGCGAGCGGGCCGTGCTGTACACAACGACGGTTGCTCCCCCTGACGAGCTGCCGCTGGCTGGCGTCTTTCATCTGCGCGCTGGCCAGTTGCAGCCCTTCCCCGCCGCTTCCTCCGTCAGTGAGCCGGCGCTGCCGGCCGAGCCGAAGAGCACGCGCCTTGTGGCTGAGGCGCCGAGTCCACCGCGAACGGCGGTTGCGGTTAGCATCCCGCTTTCCAGCTCGCCGCCCGCACCGGCTGCGGGCTCGCCCGCCCCTCCGGTTGAGGTTGTCAACGACACCTCTTCACCGCGCACACCAGAGACCAGCGCCCCCCCCGATTCCGCGGCACAGCGGTGGCCGAGTCCGCCTGGGCTTGCTCCCCCCGCTGGAGCAGCCTGCGTGATCTGGAGCAGTACGGCGCCGATCCTACGCCTCCGCAACTTCGGCATCGTCTCGGGCGGTCGTCCGGTGCTGTCGGGGATCAACCTCGATCTGCCCGATCGCGGCCTGCATCTGCTGGTCGGGCGCGATGGTGTGCAGCGTCGCATGCTGCTGCGCGCGCTGTGTGGGCTGCGAGGCGGTCCGTTGCAGATCACCGGCGATGCCCTGTTCGGTGGCGGAGCGCTCGACGGGGAGCACGGCCTGGTGACCTTGGTGCCAAATCCGCGCTTGGCCATGCTGACGGTGCGCGAACACTTGATGCACGGACCTCCCCCCTGGCAGGCGGGCGGACGGCTTGATCGGACGCAGCGGGCGCAGCTTCTGTTCGAGCAGTCGGGCTTCCCAGAGCTGCAGACCACGCTGGAGATGCCGCTGTGCGATCTCGGCACCTACGAGCGGCGGGTGGTCGAGCTCTTGGTCGCCGTCTCGCAATCGCCGCTGGGGCTGGCGCTGCACGATGTCCTCCCGGGAGTCGAGCGAGCGCTGCAGCCTCGCCTGCTGCGGCTCTTGGCGGATCAGGCGGCGCGCCGCGCCATCTTGCTTTTCACCGAGGATGCACAGCCCTATCTCGGCTTCGCGTTCACGCCGCCTGTGCGGCGGGCCTGGCTGGGTGAAGAGCACATCACCGCCGAGCCCGCAGACTAGGGGAGAGCGGCTCTTCGCCGGTTCACCGGAATACTTCGGCGAGCCGGCGCGCCGCCCCGCTAGTCGACGGCTGCGAGGTCTTGTTCGGCGAGCGCGGGTGTCGCCGTCAGTCCGGGCGCGCCGAGGCGCGAATCTGGACCCGCGATGGGGAGCGACAACGGTCCCCGTCCCTGCAAAAGCAGGCAGATCTGCGTCGGTTCACGGACCAGCGAGTGGGCAACCGAGCCGTGCACAACGCCGGCCTGGTGCAAGCGGCTGAGCAGGCGCCGCAGCCCGGCGCGCTCCAGGGGACTTGCCTCGGCGGGAGACACCAGGTTTCCCTCGGTCACGTACTCGAAGCAGACCTCGGCCGCGGGGGGCGTTGCGGTCTGGGCATCGGGTGTGGCGGGAGCCAGGCGAATCTGAAAGATGCGCTGCAGGCCCGGTCCGGCTGCCGCCGCCATCTGCCGCAGCCACAGAAGCTGGGCGGCACCAGCTTCGCTTTGCAGGAGTCCCGGCAGGAAGCGCTCAATGACCACCACCCGACCCAGGCGCGCGTCGGTGGTGACGAACACTTCACTATGCGGGGTGCGACAAATCAGCGGCTCGGCGGGCGCTGGGGGGGGCCCGGTGTCGAGCGGGGGGCGTGCGGTTGCGCGATCGCGCTCGTCTGTGGCATCGCTGGCACCGGTCGCGCGAACCTCGGCCTGTGCCGCCGCGCGGTGGACGGCGGGCGGGGCTAGCGGCTCGACGGACAGGGCGGCGACTTCACTGCGCAGGCGCTCGATGCTGTGCAGGCGCTGGCGCGGATCTTTGTGCAGCAGCCGGAGGAGCAGCGTCGCCCAATCGCCCGGTACATCGGCCCGGCGACCCCGTGCATCGGGGGGCGGGGCATCGAGGTGCTGGGTGATGAAGTCGGGGCCCGGAAAAGGCAAGGTTGCTGTCAGCAGCTCAAAGGCCGTGACCGCTAGGCCGTAGACATCGGTCGCCACGCTCAGCGATCGGGAGCGGATCTGTTCGGGAGCCATGTAGGCCAGCGTGCCGAGCAGGCCCTCGGTCTGCGTCACGCCCAGATCTTTGAGGGTGGCGATGCCGAAGTCCCCCAGCTTGGCGCCGCCCAGCTCATCGAGAAAAATATTGTGCGGCTTGATGTCGCGATGCAGTACGCCGGCTGCGTGCATGGCCAAGAGCCCGTCAAGGACATCGAGCAGCAAGCGACGAAGCGACGACAGCGATAGCGGCCGCGGGAGCTGACTGGCGGCGCCGCCCGCCATGTACTCCAGCGACAGGGCCCCGGCCGCAGCGTGGAAGGCTTCGATACGCAGCAGGCGAGGGTGGCGCAGGCGCGAAAGCAACGTCGCTTCCCGGCAGAAGCGCGCGTAGAGCTGATTCCCCGCCGCCGACCCCGAAGGGGCCAGCGAAAGCAGCTTGAGCGCGACCTGTCGCCCCGAAAACAGATCGTCGGCCAGATGAACGCGCCCGACGCTGCCCGTGCCCAGGAGCGGCCCCAGGCGATAGCGACGCAGGAACAGGGCTTCGTCCGGGAGATCGAAAGGGCGATCGTTTGGCCATGGGCTCGGTCGCGGCCGATCTGTCGCCGCCTCGGCGGACGACGAAGGCAGGGCCGTATGAGCACGGGGGGGCTCGCGTCTTTGGGCGCGTCCCCGCGCGTAGGCAACCGGACTGCCGGCCGCGCGCGCGTCCTGGCACCAGGCGGCATGCTGGCCAAACAGGCGCAGCGCTAGCTCCGGTTCATCGAGCAGCAGGAAGGCGTCGATAAGCTCAGCCTCGACCGCTTGCAGTACGGCGGCATCTTCGCGGCGGGCGGGCAGCAACAGTCGTCGCGCTGCCTGCAGATACGGCACGGCCGCCTCGACATCGCCGAAGCGACAGAGCAGGCGGGCACAGCTCCGCTGCGCTTGCAGCAGCTCATCGCGCTGCGTGGGAGCAGGAATCGATCCCTGCCGACTGGCCAGGAATCGACGGTAGGCCGGCAGCGCGATGCGCCACTCGCCGCGCGCTTCCGCAAGACGAGCGATGCCCAAGTCATCGCCGGCCCGCGAGAGTAGGCGGGCTGCCGCCGCGTCCTCCCCCAGGCTGTGGCGTAGCGCCGCCGCTTGTCGCAGCGCCCCAGCGGTCTCGCAGATCGTCGCCGCCTGCGAACGAACCGTCGCCGATGCCTGCCCTAGCTCGTCGAGGATTGTGGTGACGCGCGCGCTGTCTTGGCCACGCAAGGCCCACGAAAGCTCGGCCAGCGTGTCGCCTTGCCGACGGGCAATTGCGGCCGCTTCCCCGAAGGCCCCGATCCGAGCGAACAGCTCACGGGCCCGCAAGAGATCGCCGCGGTCGCGCAGTCGCTCCGCCGCCGCCTGCAGATCCCCTGCGGAGAGCAGCGACTCTAGGCTGGGATCAGGGGGTGGGGGAGGGGAGGAGGATGAGCTCACGCGGGATCCAGCGAGACGCCAGCCGTCGCTTGGCGAACCCATAAAAGCTATCAGAGCCGGCGGGGAGCTTGGGTATTGTCATAGACATGGCGTCGCGTCCGGCGGGCGATTCGGCAGAGCGGGTCAGTCTGGCAGATCTGCCAGATCGGGCGTCCGAGGTGGACTTCCCGGGAGGGGCAGGTGGGGCGCTGGGTAGCAACCTGGTGCACTTCGCACGGGTGCTGCGGGCGGCTGGCCTGCCCATCGGCCCGGCCGCGGTGATCGATGCGCTGGCGGCGCTATCGCTCTTGGATCTGGGCTGCCGCGAGGATGTACGCGCCTGTCTGCGCGCGATCTTCGTTCACCGGCGCGAAGATCTGGAGCTGTTCGAGCAGGCCTTCCGGCTGTTCTTTCGCCCGCACCAAGAACTTCACAACGCGCTCTCGCTACTCCTGCCGCAGAGTCGCCTGGCCGAAGAAAATGTGCCCGCCAATATCCCGCGTCGGGTGGCAGAGGCGCTGCCACCCCCGCCGGCTCGCTTGCAGCCCCGTCGGCGACCCGAGCCCGAGGCGGATCTTGAGGTCGATGCCAGCCTGACGGCGTCGGATCTCGACGTGCTGCGCCAGCGCGACTTCGCCGAGATGTCAGCCGAGGAGCTAGCCCAGGCGCGCCGCCTGCTCCTGCGCCTGCGCTTTGCGGTGCAGGCCCAGCCCACTCGCCGCATGCAGCCGGCTCGCGTCCGGGACGTGGCCGCCCGGCTCGACTTGCGTCGCGTCCTGCGCGCCAGCCTGCGCAGCGGCGGTGTTGATCTGCCGCTGTGTTATCGCCACCCGCGCCGACGCATCCCGCCTTTGGTCGTGCTCTGCGATATCAGCGGCTCGATGGCTCGCTACACCGAGATGCTGATGCGCTTTGCCCACACGCTGATGACGGCGCGCGAGCGGGTGCAGATCTTCCTCCTGGGCACGCGCTTGACGGTGGTGACGCGCTGGCTGCGTGGACGGGACATCGATCTTTCGCTGCAGCGCTGTGGCAAGCAAGTCGTGGACTGGGGGGGCGGCACGCGCCTCGGGCCCTGCCTGCGCGAGTTCAACCATCGCTGGTCGCGTCGCGTGCTCGGGCAGAGGGCGATCGTCCTCCTCATCACCGATGGGCTGGAGCGCGAGTCGGAGTCTGAGCCGAACACTGATCTTTCGGCCGAGGCGGCCCGCCTGCGTCGATCTTGCCAGCGCTTGGTGTGGCTGAATCCGCTTCTGAGCTACGCCGGATTTACCCCGCGCGCGCGCGGCATTCGTGCGCTCCTGCCCCACGTCGATGAGTTTCGTCCCGTGCACAACTTGGAGAGCCTAGAGCAACTGACCGCCTCGCTGGCCCAGCCGCCATCGCTGATCCGGCCGCGTCGCTGAGCAAGGCGACAGCGACAGCTCCTAGCTCGGTGAGCCGCGCTCGGGGCCTAGGCCCAGCTGCCGCGCCAACTCGTAGGCCCGCACATGCTCGGTGAGCGCCGTCGAATAGCGCTCGGCCAGCCCGGCATCGGCGATTCCTTCGACGCCGGCCCGCAGGCGACCTAGCGCTTCGGCCAGGATACTGCGCGCGCCATCGCTGTCGTTGTCTTGCAGGTGGGCATCGGCGGCCACCACCCGCGCCGCGATGTCGCCCACCCCCAGCCCACCGCAACTGTCGATGATGCGTAGGGCTTCGTCGCCGACGGTCCGCGCTTCGCTGATGCGACCTTGAGCGAGCAGGATCTGGGCCAGCAAGGTCAGCGACTGCGTGTGATGGATCGGCAGGCTCGCCAGGTTGCGCGCCGCGGCGCGCGCCGCGGTCTCGGCATCGGCAAGCTGCCCTTGCGCCAAGCGGTGCATCGCCCGGGTGTACAGGTGGCCACCGATCACGCCCGGCCGGCCGTTTTGCTCCTGTCCAAGACGGCGTGTCGCGATCTCGTCCGCCTCGGCTTGGCGGTCGGGCAGTCGCACAGCGCTCTGGCCGAGATAGAGATCCGTCATCGTGATGTTGAACGGCTCGTTGAGCCGCTGCGCGAGCAGGAGGTTGTCGCGCAGCGTCTGCACGCCGGCCGCGATGTCACCGATCCGCACCTGCGCCAGGCCCAGCGCCACTTGCATGGTGCATAGGTTGCGCAGCGCTTCGGTGTTGCGCAGACGATCGGCGGCCTGTTGCCCAGCGACGAGTGCGCGATAGACATTGGGCGTCAGGTAGTAGTGAAACTGGCTCTCTGCCCAGAGCACCGTGCTGTGCGACAGAATGTCGGTACTCGGGACCCCCTTGAGCAGCTCCTTGAGCGCAGCGAGGAGCGGCTCGGCCATCGGCCGCATACCGACGAAGCTAAAGATGATGCCCACGAAGCCGGCGCACTGGATGTACGCGGCCGGATCGCTGCGCGAGGGGTCGATGCTGGCGAAGAGGCCAAACAGCTTCTGCAGCGGCTCTTGGTCCCGCAGGTTGCCGGCAATGATGAAGAGATACGACAGCGTGCGCAGCCAGCGTGTGCTGCCGTGCTCTAGCTGATCGAGCGCCTCGATACCGGTTTCGTACGCCGAGGTCCACTCCTCTCCCCACATGCGGGCGGCCGACTGCATGGCGCGCAGCTGACCCAGGGTCTGCAGCGTCGCCCCGCAAGAGAGTCCCAGCTCGCTGCGGTGGAGCACGCCGTGCAGATCCTGACGCTCGAAGCACTGCTCTGCAGCGCGGGCGTAGAGCATCGCGGCACTCTCTAAATCCCCTCCGCGATGGGTGTGCTCGGCCAGCACCATGGCATCGGTCTCGCCCCGCGACTCCAAGAACTGCGCGGCCATGTGATGCCCCTGCCGGCGTTCGGGGTCGGCGACCAAGCCATAGGCCGCTTCCCGCAGAAGAGCGTGCCGAAAGCGATACTCTTTGTCGTGCGGAAAGCGCGACTTGGCGCAGGGCTCGATGGTCTCTTGCCGCACGAGCGTAGTCAGCCAGGCGTCAAGGTCGGCATGCGCCGCGGCAATGCCCAGGATGGCGGCGACGCCACTGCGCCAGAACGACTCGCCGAAGATGGACGCTGCAAGGAGCGTGTGGCGTGGCCCGGGGTCGAAGTGACCGACACGCGCCTGCAGCATAGCCAGCACGGTGAGTGGCTGGCCGCTCAGCGTGCCCTCAGCCGCGACGCGGATCAGCTCCTCCAAGTACAGCGCGTTGCCCGATGCTTGCTCGATGATGCGGGCGACCACATCGGGTGAGACCTGCGGGCCCAGCACCTGATGGATCAGACGCTCGCTCGCCTTGCGGCTCAGACCTTTGAGCGCGATGTGCTGGACGTTCTGACCTTGCCACAGCCCCTCGAAGCGCTGATAGACCTCGGGTCGTGCCAGCGCCAGGATGCACAGAGGCGCTCCCTGGTTGGCTAGCAGGGCCTCATGCAGCAGCGTCACGGTGAGCGAGTCCGCCCACTGCAGATCGTCGAGGACAAACAGCACGGGCGCCTGGCGGCACTCGGCGGCCAGCCAGTCCAGGAAAGCGCGCTGGATGCTCTCCCGCATGCTCTGGGGATCGCGTCGCGCTGCGTGGAGCTCGCTGGCCGCCACGTCGTCAAACGGGACGCCGCAGAGCTCTCCCAGAAAAGCC
>DAORCZ010000312.1:0-8521 GCA_035345735.1 Pseudomonadota bacterium
CCGAATGACAGGTGCCGCAGGCCCGCGCGCCAAAGCTGCCGCCGTGCACGTTCTTATGACAGGGCGTGCAGTCGGCAAAGGATGCGAGCGGCTTGCTAAAAACGGGCGGTTTGCCGTGGCAGCGACCGCTACAAGGCACCGCTTCGTGCATCGTGCCGTCGATGGCAAAGCGTGTGCTGCGGTTGTGATCGAAGCGGCTATCGGCTCGCCGCAGCCACTGGCTCGTGCCCTCTTTCGGCGGGGGGGCAGTCCGCGCCGATGCCGAGCGGCCATCCGGACCCGCGCGATGGCACAGCACACAGTCGGCGTTGGCCGTCCCCACCGACCCGTGCGGGCTGCGGTGACAGCTGGCGCAGGCGGGCGTCGCCTTCAGATAGGTGGTGCGGCGACTGTTGGCCGGGCGATGGCAGCGCTGGCAGTCGACCTGGGCGTGCACGCCTTCGAGGACAAAGCCGCTCACTTTGCCGTGCAGGCCAGGTCGACGCAGCTCAGCCTGAAAATCGGGCGGCAGCAGCAGCCCATCGCGGTGCTCGTAGTGACAGGCGGTGCCTGGCTCGGCGCAGCCTTTGGCGTCACGCACCGTCGGCTGGCCATGCAGTCCACGATGCTGCGCAATGCGCGCCGCGACATCCTCATGAC
This sequence comes from Pseudomonadota bacterium, assembly GCA_035345735.1. GTDB lineage: Bacteria > Myxococcota_A > Polyangia > Palsa-1104 > JAEUJZ01 > JAEUJZ01. The sequence goes on from DAORCZ010000312.1 coordinate 640, forward strand.
ACCCCGCGCAGACCTTGGCCGTCGGCTTATCGCCGGTCTGAAGGTGGCAAGCCCCCCCCTCACAGCCCAGGCTGGCATGATACGAAGATAAGCGATAGGGGTCGCCGCAGCCTGCATAACAAAACAAGCCCAGGATCAGCCCCAGGCAAATTGGGAAAAAGCGGAAATTCGAACGACTCACCGTCGCTCGAACTTCTGGCCAATCAAACATCGACACAAAAACCCAATTAAAATAGCCCATATTTTTCACAGACATGGACGATGACGGCCACTCCGAAGATCAGGGAGAGCGGCAGGTGAATCAGCCGGGCCAGCTCGGCTCCGGCTTCTAGCGTCGGCAGAAGCGAAAGCCGCCGCTGTCGGCGCCAGCGTTCCTCCAGGTTGTGGCGGTACTGCGCCAGGACAGACGGCGCCTCGCTCTTGCTGTACAGGCCCTGCAGCGCGGCCGGCGGGGGCAGCAGCCAAAGCCGCAGCCCGCCGAAAAGTGAACCCAGCGCGCCGAGGGGCACGGCAAGAAATCCGCCCCCCAACCGCGGCGACGGGGCCGGACACAGGCGCCCCAGCAGCGCCTCCCCCGCTTGCCAAAGCGGCGGCGCCAGACGCAGGCGCTCGGCCTCGCGCTGCAGTGCCAGGAGCTCGGTCTCGACAATCGCCCGCCGGGCCCGCAGCCGACTGCTCAGCGCGCGAATCACCACGCCCGAGACGGCCAGCAGGCACAGGCCCAGCCCCGCCGTGATCCCCGCCAGGCTGCGCCAGGGAAACCAGGCATGCACCGCGACCAGCAGGCCCGCGGCCCCTCCCGCCAGGCTGTGCAGACGGAAGTCGCCCAGGCCCTGCAGCAGCAGCAGCCGCATGACCCGCCGCAGCCCGCCCCCCGTCGCCACCACCGCCTGCGGTCGCCGCAGGTAGGTGCGACGCAGCGCGAACAGTCCAGCCAAAAGCGCAGCCCAAAGCCCCGACCAGCCAAAGGCCAGCCGCAGCGCATGCGAGGCCCACAGCGGCCGTTTGCCGACGATTCCAAACAGCGAACGCAGCGACGGAACCAGCGCCGTCTTCTGCAGCAGAAACTCACAAGCACCGAGCAGCGCAAAGACGACGCAGGCCAGCCAGATCCAGCCCAGCTTGCGCTGCCAGGCCGCCGCGCGAACCGGCGCCGGCCCCCCAGCCCGGGGCGAGACGGGCTCCAAAAGCGGAGGCCGTTCTGTGGCCGGCAGCAGCCGAGTCGGTGCCACCGCCACCGCCGGCGCAGACAGGGACAGGCGGGGGCTGGCCGCTCGCTCTTGCGCGCTGAGCGCGTGCAGCGCCTGGGCCGGCGAGTACTCCGACAGGGTCAGTGCCCCGCCGGGACAGACCGCGATGCAGGCCTGCTGTCCGCCGTGCGTCTCGCAGTGATCGCACTTGCTGGCGATCCGCGTGCGGCTGGGATCGGCGACGCTGCGCCGGCTGCGGATCTGCACCAAGTCGGATCCGGCCTCCAGCCGGGCCTGCAGCTTCAGACCAAAGGGCGTGGCCGGATTCGTCTCCCGCATTTCAATCGCGTTATAGGGACACGCGGTACTGCAAGCCGAGCAGCCGATACAGGCATATTCATCAATCTTGACTTCCCCCTTTTCCGGGATGAAGTGGATTGCATCATAGGCACACGCCGTCACACAGCGCTGATCGGAACAGGTGCGACATGTGCCAATCGTCTTTAGGGCATAAAACGCCGGCCCCGCCGCCAGGTGCAGACGATTCCGGCCGTAAAGTTCGGCGCAGGTCGCCTCGCAGGCGCCGCAGCCGATGCACTGCGACAGGTCCAAAAGGCGCACCCGGTCGGCAAGCGGCAGGCCGTGGCGAATGAAGTAATCCATCGCCCCAGCGGTTGCCCCCAGCGCCTGCGGCAGTCGCGAACGAGCCGCCGCCCGCGCCCGTTCCCGCGCCGCCCGCAGGCCCGAGTCTATGGTTGCCGCGCCTGACCCGGCTTCCCCCTGCCCCCCCTCGCCGAGGGCGCCGGTCTCGCTCAAAAACAGCGCCGCATGCGACAGCGTGTACACGCCCAGTTCGCCGTCGGGATGGGCGGCGAGCGGGCTGCCAAACAGGCGATCCAGGTTCGCGGTCTCTAGCCAATCGCCGGCCTGAAAATAGGCCAAGTTCTGCCGCACCCGCCGCGACAGGATCGGCCCCGCCCCCGCCGGCTGACCACCGCCTAGCTCATGCACAAGCGGTCGATCCATGACCGCCACCACCACCTGGCCGGCCAGCACCCAGATCGCCTGCCCGGACGCCGCCACCAGCCGGTCACGCGGCAGCGCCAGGTAGTGCGCCCGGCCCGCCTGCAGGAGGGCCATGATCTGCTCGCGCCCCGCCTCGCCAAGCTCGCCAAAGGGCGGCTGCGTGCGAAGCTCTTCCCACTGGTCTTGCGCCTCGGCCGCCCGCTTGGCCGCTGCCGCCTCGCCCGGGGTGCGCAGCGCCACCGGCTGGGGGCTTGCGCCATCGCTGACCACCGGCCGAGGCGGCGCATCGCTCCGTCGCTGTCGCCGATCGATGTGCAGCTGCACCATGCGCGTCGTGCTGAAGACCCGCAGCCGTTCGCGCTGGAGCTCGCCTTTGGGTTCGGTCGTCGCTTCGAGGATGGCTTGATTGCTCTTCAACATTTCACACCAGACCGCGGCAATCCGTGGCCGATATCACATCAATCGTTAGGTTCCAGATTCCAGGGTCAATCGCTTCAATTCGGCGCGCGTTGGCGCATTGTCGGGAATCACGGCTTTCTCAGGATTCCGCATCAGGCGATATTCCGTAGGAATTCTAATTGTGCGATAGACCGATTCGTCCCCCCGACCCGGCAGGCGCAGTGTCGAGGCCTGACTGAGCGGCGGCGTCTTGGCCTGCGTTGTTCGCTCGCCGATGTCGGCCAGCGTCAGTTTTTCGGTGCGCGGCGGATCGGCTGCCGCGCGAGTGGGCCCCAGGCCGCTCAGCCTGGGGTGGGGACCGGCCGCCGGGTCCAGCACGGTCTCATAAAGCGCTGCCCGGTGTGGGCTCGGCGGGGGCGGGTTTTCCAGCTCGTTCCCGACGACCAGCCGCGGCGGACGGGACGGCGTCGGGCTCCGCTGCAACCGCTCATGTTCGTCGGCGATGCGCGCCTCTTGCGCCGGCTCGAAGCAAGTATCTAGGAAGCTCCCGGCGGTCGACCGCAGGTGCTCGCCGCGAGCGTGTGCGTCGCGCTCCGCGCCCGGGTTGGGGGCCGCTTTGCGGACCGGCCTCAGTCGTCGCAGCAGCGCATCACTGGCTTCGCGACTAAAGCGGCCGTGGTCAAAGCGCTTTTGCACAATGCCAATCTTCTGTAGAAATTGCCGACTCGGTGAACTGCCAATCAGCACATAGACCGCATCGGCACGTAGAGTAATCGCCCGCTGCTTTCGCTGGACTGACAACGTCGCCTGGGAAATGCTGTTTACTTCCGCCTGATCAAGGATATAAACTTCCTTCCTCGATTCCGCAGCAAATAGCAGCTCAAGGTTCTTCTTATTGGCACCCAGAAATTTTTTGTTTTTGTAATAAACCAGGAAAACAGCATTGCCGAGCTCGGGCCGGCACAGGGCCAGGGCGGCCTCCACCGCCGAGTCGCTGCCGCCCACCACCACCACGTTCTTGCCGCGCACCTCGTCGGGGTTGTCGAGACTGCGGAAGACGTGCGGCTGTAGCTGCTCGGCCATGTCGACCTTGGGCAGGGGCTTGGGCTGGCCGAAGCCGCCGATCGCCACCACCACCCGCTGCGCCAGATAGCGCCCACAGCGGTCGGTCTCGACGCGATAGCCCCCGGCCTGCGGCTGAATATCGGTGACCGTGACCTGGGTCTGCTCGCGGATGCGGTGCTCCGCCTTGACGTCCTGCCAGCGCTCGATCAGCTCCTCTTTCGTGCACTCATCGAAGGAAAGCGGGCTGTCGCAGCCCAGCTCGCGCGGCAGGGCATGCACGGTCTTGCCCTTGGGGAAGCGGACGATGGTGTTCAGCGGCGAGGCCCCCTGCTCCAGCAGGGCGTAGCTCAGGCCGTGCTGGGTGCAGGCGATGGCCGCCGAAAGTCCCGCCGGTCCGGCGCCGACGATCAGCACATCGACCGAGCGCTCGCCCGCCGCATCCGCCCCGCTTGCCCCCGCACTCCAGCGCAGGCTGCGCTCCTTAGGGCGCGGCGCGGGCTTTAGGCCGGTTGACACCATGTGCTCGACCGCCGCCTGGCCCAGGTTGATGGCGTTTTTGATGCGCGGCAGGCCGGCGGGTTCGCCGACGAGATAAAGCCCCGGCCGCCCCACCGGCTGATAGAACTCGTCCAGATCCGGGAACTCGATCGTTGGGGCCGGCCCGTCGCTGCGATACATCTTCAGCGCCCCGGTCGGACAGATCTTGTCGCAGGCCCGGCACTGCACACAGTCGCTCTCGCGCGCCACCCGCATCACCTGCTTATGCGGGTCTAGTTCCAACACCTTCTGCGGGCAGGTGTGAACGCACTTGTCGCAGCCGATGCACAGGCTCTCATTGACCGAGAAGTTCCACAGCACCGGCTTCTCCACCAAGAGCGCCCGCGCGGCTTCCTGCGCCCGTTGCTTCGCTCGCGCCCGCGCAATGAGCGCCGCCGGTCCCAAAATCGCCATCATCGCCAGCGAAAACGTCAACATGGCAGAACTGCCCCCTTAGCCAAAACCCCAATCCAACAAGAAAGCGCCGTCAGTTACTTCGCAATTGTGTCGATTGAGAAATTAGATATTTTCCAAGAAAATTGCCCAACCTTGTCCATCTTTAGAAGCGTGCCTCCATTTGCAAATTTTGGCTCAATCTGACTACTAGTTATTTCTTTATACACAGCACAGTGAACGGTCGCGTAAATCTCCAAACTCACGAGGTCTCTCATCTTCACATTTCCAGGAATCCGAATTGTGCTATCTCTCTTAATGGGCACTGAGCCACCCTCGATCACTGTTTTATTATGATCGGTATCGAGTACTACCGCACCAGGCTTCGTGATGGAAACCATTTGCACGAGTTCAGAGCCAGAGTTCGCCGGGTCTTTATACCGAACCACCACCGTCCCAATCGCCTGAAAAGTATTCATCTCATGAGGAACGCTGTGGATCACGTAGGGCAGAACAGCATCCTCGCTGAAGTTCAACCCAGCGACATGCTCATCCGAACTGGCTGCGTCCGGTTGATACCTGCAGATCACTTGATGGATCATGCTTCGAGCGCCACATATTCTTCCATTTTCACTATCATAATTATACTTGAATTCAACTATTCCATTAGTTGACAGAACTTCCGGACAATTAATCAAACCCATTCCAACCACATTATCTTTGTCCGGTACGTGATCAATTCTCGATCCGATCATTTTAAAATTAATCCCTCTTGATTGGATTCCTCCATCGCGGCCAACTCCCCCATCTTCCCCTCCTGTATCTGGAAAGTTCACATAGGCGATCGGGCTGCAGGATGCGGTCAGTGCAAGAGCGAGTGCGGGGATGAAGTGTCGGTATCGAGAGCGCATATTAGTTTCCTTGATTGGCTGACATGTGGTGAAGTGCAATGCCAGAGACGGCGAGGCTGACACCCCAGACAGCGGTCATGCTCCAGGCCAGGCCGGTGATGGCGGGGAACTGGCAGGTGGGCTGGTCGGGGACGTTGGCGACGCAGTTCTGGCCTTGGGCGTGGCTACCGATGGCGCCGACCAAGCTGCCGGCGAACATGCTGCCGGCGGCGCCCATCAAGAGTCCGAGGATGTAGCGGCTGCGTACGGCCGGCGGGGCGGCACGAAACGGGGCGCGCCACACGCCATACAGGCTGCTCGCGGCGAACGTGGCCAGGCCCAGCCCCATGAACGTGAAACCGGCGACCTGATAGCCCACGAGCGCTGAGGGAGCGGATGGGACCTGGCCTGGTTCTTTGAATGTCAATTCAAGCCTACTTCCTGGATTGGAATACGCCTGGTCGGCCAGGTAACTCACAGCCGCCCCCGCAATTAATCCGCTGGCGGCGGTGCCCAGGCCGATGCCCTGGGCCAGGCCGCGCTCAAAGCTGAGGTAGGTGCGGGGAGGCGCGTGAAAGATGCGCTGGCGCAAAAGGTCGCTGACCGCGCCGAAGCAGGCGCGGCGATCGGCGGCGGTGGGTGAGCAGTCGGCCGAAACGGTCTCGCGTAGCTCGCCCGCGACGCCGGCGTTGTTGTTGTACAGCAGCAGGCGCACCTGGGTCTGACCAGGCCGACCGGGCTGGCTGGTCAGCTCGCCGCTGAGCGCGAAGTCGTAGTAGCCAAGCTGGTCGACGAGGGCTTGGAAGCAGCCGAGTTCCAGGCAGTACAGCTCTTGCTCGGTGGCGCGCAGGGCGGGGACGCGGGCGCTGCCATAGCCCTGGCCGATAAACGTCGCCACCTGCTGCCGTAGCCCCGCGTCGCCGACGCCGTTGTAGCGCATGCCCAGGACGAGGTACGAACGCGGGCGCGATCCCGCGTCGCGGCCGGGCGGCGGGCTGGTCCCCGGGCCCCCGGGTGAGCGACCTCCGGCGACGGTGGCGGGACTGGTCGTAGGCGGCCCCCCAGCAGCGGACGGTGGCCCGCCAGACGGTGGCCCGCCAGACGGTGGCCCGCCAGACGGTGGCGCGGCAGATGGTGGCGCGGCAGGCGCTTGGGCCAGGACTGGCGTCGGCGAGCCCGTCACCGGGGGGGACGCCGATGCCGCGGCCGAGCTTTCGGCAGGGTCCGTGGCCGGGGTCGCGGGGACTGTGCTCAACGGTGTCAGCAGAGCAGCCGGCGGCGGTTCGGTGCCTGCGCCTTCGGCCTCCGACCGGGGCTGAGCGGCGGCCGGGGGTGCCGACTGAGCTCGGGCACTGGATGCCGCGCCGATGGTCAGCAGCGGACCGGCCAGCGCCACCGAGGTTCGAAGGACACGCGCAATAGAGCAATAAAATGGAGTATTCATGGATTTCCCTGCATCCGCACAGCGTGGCCGCGTACAAGGACAGTCTGCGGGTTGTCGATATCCTTAATTGCAATCTCGCAGCTGCCGGCATCGATGACCTGATAACGGCCGCGCACCCAGCGCTTGCCGTCTTGGACGAAGATGCTGCCGCTCTCGCCGTCGCGCAGGGCGCTGCGACAGGCCAGGGTCAGCTCGCTTGGCGGATCGCCGCGCACCTCGCTGATGTGGCGTAGAAGGGTCGCGGCCTCGGCACCGGGTTCTGGCTTGCCCGACTCGGCGTTTGCCCCGGGGCTGACCTCGCTGGCGCTCGCGCCCGGCCGGGCTTTTTCGGCCAGGGTACGCTCGGCCGGGCTGCGCTCGGGTCCGCTCTTGTCGGGTCCGCTCTTGTCGGGTCCGGGCTTGGCGACTGGCTCGGACGCGGGCCGGTTGCTCTCGGCGCGGGCACCGTCAAGTCGGGACTTTTCAGCCCGGGGGCGATCGGGTCGCGGCTTGTCCACCCGCGGACGAGCCGGGCTGCTGGCCACCGCGGCGCCACCGGTTGCCCCCGACCCGGCACTCCGCCCGGCACACTCGGCCGCCGCTGCAGCCAGCGCTTCCGGCGCGGCCATCGGCACGCGAAAGCACAGCAGTTGGAGCCGCACCCGCTCGCCTTCCCGCGTCGGTGAGAGCCGCAGCCGATACCCCCCACTGGCCCGCAGATCACACATCAGGTCTTGCACCCCGCTGCGACGCGTGGTGGTGCAGTCCGCGGCAGCCTCGCCGCCCGCCAGCGCCAGGTTGATCTCGCGCTCGGCGGGCAGGAAGGCCTTGCACATCAGACGGCCTGTGCCGTCGCCGTTCATGCGCTGAAAGGAGAGGACCAGCGGGCGGTCGAGCGACGGACCCACCTCGAAGGTCTGCGGCTGATCGAGCTGGAGCTCGGCGCCGGGGTCGCTGAC